>DATBCB010000001.1:0-2953 GCA_036270675.1 Acidobacteriaceae bacterium
AGCGCAATCGAGCAGGAGATTGCGCGTGTTCCCAGTGCAGCAGTCTAAGTACAGCCGTCCAAGAGCCGCAGTTTAAGAGCAGCAGTCCAAAGGCAACCGTCCCGGGACAGCCAATCAGGACCGCCAATCAGGGCAGCCGTCCTCGGCCCCACCTTGACCGCCGAAGCTCCTCACTGGCTACTGCGGCGCTCTACTTCAAAACCAGCACGACAATGCGCCCATCCGATTGAAAGCTGCCGCCGGTCGCGGTCTTTGCCGTTGTGAGCGGGTTGGATGGGCTCACATAGGCCGCTGCCAGCAGGTCTCCCGCCGCCGCGAAGCTCTGCTCCAGGAAATCACGTTCTTTATCGATCTCGGGGTCGATCTTGTGTGTGACTCCGTTGTTCCGCTGATCCTTTTCAAAGCCGATGTCATGCGTGGACGACCCGACCCACAGCGGCAATCCGTTCACCGTCTCGGGCGACTTCCAGACACGAAGATGATGCCTCTCCGCGGCCACCATGATGGGATCGGCGCGAGCATAGGAGAGGTCCTGCTGGCGGCCGAAGAGATACAACGTGCTCATCGGCATCTCCAGATATGCCTTGTGCTGGAGCGTCTCAATCAAGCCGTGGACGACGGCATCCTGGTTGCTGCTGTCTACGCTCACCCAACCGGCGTTCTGAAAGGCTTTCGCTACCTGTTCCTGGCTGCCCACCAACGCAAAATTCACCATGTCGCCAGGGTTGCCTTGCTGGTCCTCTACCCGCCGCGGAATCGCAGCGAACAACGTCGGTGATATCGCAGAGGCAATCTGGCCTTCCGTAGCTGCCTGCTTTTTCGCCTGCTCGGGCCGGCGCGACAGCTTCATAGTGACTACATAGCTGCCCGTGGCCGTCAGGTCGGGGCTCACGTTGATACGCAGGTAAAGCTCGCCGGTCGCCGGCACCTCTAGGGTTTTACTGGCGCCTATGTTGAACGGCACTGTCGCCGCATCGCTGCCGATCCTCGCCACCAGCGCCCCCACCGGAGAGCTGTTATCCGGAAACTGCCGCAGCAGGTCCTTCCATCCGCGCGCGTTGCCATCGGCGGTCACTGCGCGTCCATCGCTCAGTGAGACATTGCCCTTCGCCGTAAAGGTGATGGTGTCGCCCGGCGCGACGACGAGCTGGGTATCTACCCAGTCGCTCCCTGTTACTGTGACGTTCTCGCTGTTCTTACGCGTACTCAGCCGCGCCGCCGTCGGCTGATCGAGAGGAATGGCCTGCACCCCTGACGCTGGCGCGCTGGCGGGTTGCTGCTGGCAATGCGCAGCCATTAGTCCGCCGGCAGTCCAGACGAGAAGAGCCGTCAGGACAGTTGCTCGTCGCAGTATGCGCGCTTGATGGGACAGAAAACGTGCCGTGACCATGTGCCTTACGACCATCTGTCTTACTTTAGACGCTGGCCCTCGCGCCTGAGCCGCAGTCCTGCGTGTCCGCCTGGTGGGTTCAGCGGCTGGCTGGAGCATTGCCGGCACATTTTTTCAGCCCGGCAGCCAGCGTGCGCACATCCTCTTCGCGGACCTCATAGGGAGGCAGCGCATCCGGCAGCACGTGAAACGTGGAATCCTCCCGCGCCAGTGGGCGGCGCATCGACGAGTGGATGGCGGCGACGCCGGAGGCCTCACACAGTGCCACGGCGTTCTGCAACCGTACCCCGGAGCCGCCCATGATTTCGATTCGGTCACGCGCACGCTCCACCAGCCGCGCCACAGCATCGACGCCTTCACTCAGCCGTTCCGCGCCGCCAGAGGTCAGCAGGATGTCCGTACCTGCCGCGATCACTGCTTCCAGTGCAGCATCCAGGTCGCGTGTCACGTCGAAAGCGCGATGGAAGGTGACCCGCATCGGACGAGCCGCTTCGATGAGCCGGCGGGTCGCCGCGACGTCCACCTCGCCACGAGCGGTCAGCATACCCAGAACCACGCCGGCGGCACCGGCATTCTTTGCCAACTCGATGTCGCGTTCCATCGCGCGAAATTCACCAGCGCTGTACAGGAAATCCCCGCCGCGCGGTCGGATCATGCAATGAACGGGAATGGCGATGCCAGCCACTACCTGTTCCAGCAGACCAAGGCTGGGCGTAACGCCGCCACCGGCCAGCTCACCGCACAATTCGATACGGTGGGCGCCACCGCGGTCTGCGATCTGTGCGTTCTCAAGCGTTTCAACGCAGATCTCGAGTTTGGGCGAACGCACCCTGGCTCGGGGTGCAGTGGCAGTCGGCGCGTGGGCGAGCATGCAATTCCACGATACCTTAAGCGCAGCAATTCGCGCTCCTGTCCAAAGTACCCGCACCAGTAAAGCTTGCGATACTCTGGCTTTCGTTCACCGAGGGTTCATCATCCATGCTTTCTGCTTTCCGGCGCGCTGGCGCTGCCCTCTTGCTGCTCCTGGCCGCATCGGCCTGGGCGCAGTCTATGCCTACGTCGCATCGTTTTGCGGTCGCGGATGGACGCTTCGCGCTCGACGGCAAGCCCTTCCAGATCATCGCCGGCGACATGGACTATGTGCGCACGCCGCGTGCTTACTGGCGGGACCGCCTGCGCATGGCGCATGCCATGGGGATCAACACGGTGATGACATATGTCTTCTGGAACTTTCACGAGGCGCAGCCCGGCCAGTACGACTTTACCGGCCAGCGTGATGTCGCTGAGTTCATTCGAGAGGCGCAGCAGGAGCGGTTGTATGTCATCCTGCGTCCCGGCCCGTACAGCTGCGGCGAATGGGACCTGGGCGGCTATCCGGCGTGGCTCCTGCGCGATCGCAACCTGAAGTTACGCAGCCTCGACCCCGCCTATCAACAGGCCGCCGGCCGCTGGATGGATCGGCTCGGACAGGAGCTGGCGCCGCTCGAGCTCGACCTCGGCGGCCCGATCATCGCCGTCCAGGTGGAGAACGAATACGGTTCCTTTCAGGATGCCAAAGAGAAC
>DATBCB010000002.1:0-3628 GCA_036270675.1 Acidobacteriaceae bacterium
GGATATGCAGCGGGCGCGCGCCTTCACGGTCCGCCACACCGAGCGGATGCGAATGCATGGCTACCATCTCCTCCATCTCGTTTACGCTGCGCTGCAGGTTGGCCACATGCTGGCCCACATCGCGCAGGTAGCCGTGGACGACGAAGTAGCTGGTAAGCACGAAGGTGACATCGCCCGCCGTGGCGCGGCCGCTCCACCACAGCCAGATTGCGCAGCCGGTCACGCTCGCGCGCAGCACCAGCAACACCGACTGCTGCATGCTGCCGCTCTGTGTGCCGCGTATCCAGTGCCGCAGCGTGCGCCGCCGCCACTTGCCCATCACCAGACCGAGACGTGCGTCCTCGCGGCTCTCCGCGCCGAATGACTTCACCACCGCATTGCAGGTCACGGAATCGGCCATTGCGCCACCAACCAGCGTGTCCTGCGCATTGGAGAGCCGTGCCGCCGGCGCGACATAGTAGAGCGAGAGCCACACCGACAGCGCCACGTAGAGCACCGCTCCCGTGCCGACCACGGCGCCCATCGCCGGCCAGTGCAAGCCCAGCAGCACAGACGAACCGACGAGCACCAGCAATGCCGGCAGCAGCATGAGCAGGATCGTGTCATCCATCATGTCCACCGCCCACATGCCGCGGGTCACCCGCCGCACGATGGAGCCGGCAAAGTTGTTCGCATGCCAGTCGGTCGAGAAGCGCTGCACGCGCCAGAAGGCATCGCGCGCAAGACGCGACATCAGCCGCGCTGTCAGATGACAGATCGCCACCAGCGCAAAATATCGGCCGGCAACCAGCACCAGGCCCAGCGCAGCCATGCTGCCCAGCGCCCACAACGCCGCATGAAGCGCCTGAAGTTTTGCCACATACGCGTGCGAAGCCGCAAGCGTCCCGTGTGCGGCAACGGCATCGACCAGCCGCCCGGCGAAGACCGGCATGAATAGATCGGCCACCGTGGCCAACAGCATCGCTGCAGCAACGCTCGCCACCAGCCACGCCTCGCGTCGCCAGTGGCGGAAGAGGAAGGTCAGCACGTCACGCATGGCGTGATTGTTTCGAGAGGCTTTCATAGGTCACTCGTTCAAGTGAGGGGCCAGCCATGAGCCGAATCCCGGAAGAACCGCAACTTGAAAGTGAGGGCCCCAGGAATGAAACCAGTCTCGATTCTGCTGCTGCAGAAAGGGAAAGGCCCTGAGGCAGCGCCCCAGGGCCTTCGCGAAATGCTGACGAAGACGCTAAGTGCGCTCCACTTCCTTCAGACGGGCAGCCTTGCCACGCAGGCCGCGGAGGTAAAAGAGCTTGGCGCGACGGACACGAGCCGAACGAACTTTCTCGATCTTGTCCACCACCTTCGAGTTGAGCGGGAAGATACGCTCCACGCCCTGACCGAAACTCATCTTGCGGACGGTGAAGGATCCCTGCGGGCCATGCTTCTTGGCAATCACGATGCCTTCAAAGGCCTGCAGACGCTCCTTTTCACCTTCCTTGATCTTTACCTGCACGCGTACCGTGTCGCCCGGAACAAAATCGGGAAGGTCCGTACGCTGGAGCTTCTCGGCAAGGCGCTGCATTACTGGATGGATGGACATGACAATTTCCTAGGGGTTAGTTCGAACTCCTAGTGTACACAATTCTGCTCCAATTGGCACCTGAAAGCCTGATGAAGACGTCAATTCCCGTCTGGAGAAGGAGCCTTCCGTGAGCGCGACCAAAGCCTATCCCTACGAGAATCGTATGGACATTCACTACAGACCGCTCGAAGTCATCGATGAGAAGGCGCTTGCGGATGCCTGTGCTTTCAAGTGGTACAACCAGACCCTATGCCGGGTGAACGAATCGGTAATTCGCCTGGGCGTCGTTGAGGGTGACTATCACTGGCACAAGCATGATGCCGACGATGAATTTTTCTACGTGGTTGAGGGCAGGCTCTTGATCGATCTTGAGGAACGAACGGTAGAGCTTTCGCCAAGACAAGGCTTCGTTGTTCCAAAGGGAGTCCTGCACCGCACCAGAGCGCCGCAACGCACGGTCATCCTCATGGTGGAAAATGTGGGGATCGTCCCCACCGGCAGTGAGTAAAACAAACAAACGCTGTCATCCGTCAAATTCTCTGTCATCGGGTACTGGCAATCTTTGGAGCTAGACTGGCTCGACTGAGATTTGTTCCCCGAAGATTTGTTCCCCGATTTGTTTCCATGAGACTTCTATTAGCACTCGTCACGGTGTGCATCCTCGCAAGCGGCAGGTCTGCCTTGGCACAGGCGCCAGCGCCGTCACCGGGCACGGTATTCCGCACGGGCACAACACTGGTTCTCGTGCCCGCCCTTGTACGGACGAAAAAAGGCGAGCCGGTCTTCAGCCTGACCGCCGACGACTTCCTGCTCACCGACGACGATGTGCCGCAAAAGCTCTCGCTCGAACAGGACACCGACAGCGAGCCGCTCGCGCTCGTCGTTGCCGTCGAGCTGGGAGGCGCCGGCGCGCGCCACCTCGACGACTATCGCAATCTCGGCTCGACCATCGAAGCCCTGGTCGGCAACGTCCCGCATCGGGTCGCGCTTGTCGGCTTCGACAGTGAGCCGCACCTGCTGGAGGATTTCACTCCCGACCTCAGCGCCACAGCGGCCGGTCTGCACGATCTCGAATCCGGAGACAACGGAGCAGCCATCCTCGACGGCTTGAAATTCTCCGTCGAGCAGTTACAGAAGCAGCCGCCGGAATATCGCCGGGCGATCCTGCTGCTCAGCGAGACCGTCGATCACGGCAGCCACATTGCTCTGGAGGACGCAGTGCGCTCCGTCAGCGACACCAACACCGTTATCTACAGCTTTGCCTTCTCCTCGACCAAAACCATCGTGGAGTCAAAACCGTCCAAAACACCGGGTCACGGCGATCCAGGGCCTCCGGGTGGCTGCCTGGCGCAGGATCCGAATGAAGATCCTTCCGAGGCGAAAGGCAAATTCGAAAAGACATACGATTGCTTAGGTCTATTAGCACCACCGCTCCGCGTGGCGAAAGTGGCGGCGCTTCTGGCCGCGAGCGCCATGCGCCGCAATGCCGCCGAGACAGTCGCGCACCTCACCGGAGGCGAATACTATTCCTTCAAAGATCGGCGCAGCCTGCAGAAGGACATGCTGACGGTTTCCAATCATGTGCCCAACCGCTATGTGCTCAGCTTTCTCCCGGAGGCGCCGCATGCCGGCCTCCATACGCTCAAGCTGCAATTAAAGGACTATCCAAATCTCGAAATCACGGCACGCAGAAATTACTGGGCACAGGATGCAATAGCGGATAAAGCGCAGCAATAGACGACGCGTTTGAAACTCTCCCAATCGCTCAGCGCGAAACGTCTTTCCCAACTCCTCGTCTGCGCGCCGGAAATAATGTCGGAAGTTGTAAATCAATGACGACCGTTTCTGTGGATCGATTTCTCTGGATCGATGTGGTGTCGCCGAGTACGAATTCATTTGCAACGTGCACCCGCACAATTTCCTGCCTCTGCGGCGATGCCTACCAAACTTGATCCTCTCTCTATGCGGAGGATTCCGCGCCACTCCCTCGCATTGCCCTGCTGAGGAATTGCCGGTCTCCCGCGCTCAACTCAGCGTCCTGCAGCAGGTCGGGTCGATTGCGCA
>DATBCB010000003.1:0-5509 GCA_036270675.1 Acidobacteriaceae bacterium
GGTTCGTAGAGCAGCGGCTCCACCAGCGTGGCGCCTCCATGGGTGCGCCGCACCAGGCCTCGCCGCTCCAGGCGGTTCAGGTCGCGCCGGATGCTGGGCGCCGAGGTCTCCGCCGTGGCCAGCAGTTCTTCGATGGTGGCCGACCCCCTCTGCAACAGGAGCCGCATGATCTTTTCTTCGCGATCGTCCGTCTTTACAGACATACCAGTTTGCCGTTCTCAGTGAAATTACAATTACAAATGCGTGCATCCCGGGAAGAATCTCCACTCGTTCGCCGGTGATAATGGAAACTGGTTCCGTAGTCGAATGCGTAGAATGCGAAGGCCACAATCCAGTCGATCGGCAGAAGTTCGCATGGCACGTCCGGTGTAGAGTGGGCCTTCTGGCCACGACGCACCGTACCATTTGCAAAAATGCAGAAGGACGCGGCGCGCAGTGTCAGAAGTGATGGGCTAAGCCTACAACACGAAACTGCGGCTGCCGAGGCAATTTTTGCTGATTTGAGGCAAAATGATCAGAGAAGTGTCCAGCAAATCGGTGGAAGGTCAATTTTCGCTCGGTGTCGACCTCGGTGGTACAAACCTCCGCGTTGCTGTCTATCGTTCCGGCCGGCAGGTGGCCGAGCTCATCTCGCTACCCACCCGCCTTTCCCAGGGGCGTGAGCGGGTCATCCGCGACCTGAAAGATGCGGTCAACGCGCTACGCTCCCGCTTCCACGGCGAATCGGCCGGCATCGGCGTCGGCAGCCCCGGTCCGCTCGAACTGCCGGCGGGCATCATTCGCAATCCCCCCAATCTTCCGGGTTGGGACGGCTTTCAGCTCCGCGCGGCCATTGAGCAGGCGATTGATGAACCGATCTACCTTGACAGCGACGCCAACGCTGCGGCGCTTGCCGAGTTTGAGCTCGGGTCGGCCGGTGCTGCCGGCATTCGCTCGCTCTGCATGCTCACGCTTGGCACCGGTGTGGGCAACGGCATCATCCTCAACGAGCGCATCTGGCACGGCAACAACGGCATGGCCGGTGAAGCCGGTCACCTGATGGTCGAACCCGACGGCCCGGCTTGCCCCTGCGGCGGCCGTGGCTGCGTGGAGTTGTTTGCCTCCGCCACCGGCGTCGTTCGCATGGCTCGGGAAGCGAACGATCCCATATTGGCTTCCATGCTGCCGAAGGATCCTGCCGAATGGACATCGCACAAGATTGCCGATGCCGCCATCGCCGGAAATGCCACCGCCATTGCGATCTTTGAGCGCGTCGGCCGCGCCGTCGGCATCGCGTTTGGCGGAGTGGCCAATCTGCTCAACCTGCCGCTCTATGTCGTCGCCGGCGGCGTTTCCAACGCGTGGGATCTCTTCGCTCCCGCCATGTTTGCGGAGATGCGCCTGCGCAGCTACGTCTACCGGCCTACCGCAGCGGCTCCCGGCGATCCGCTCGACACCCCCGGCAAAAGTTTTGTTCGCCGCGCTGAACTAGGTTCCGATGCCGGCATTCTCGGTGCCTGTCTGCTGCCGTTCAGTCGCGATGAAGAAGCGCTGGGCCGCAGTCTCGCCCAATCTACCGAAGCATCCTGAAAGAGGTCTGCATAGATGGTCACACGTCGCACTTTTCTGGGAACGCTCTCACTCGCCGCCTGTTCCAATCTCGTGCTGCCTCGCGGTATCTCACAACGCCTCGTGTCCGCCCCCAACTCCCACCAGGGCAACGACCTCACCCGCCACGTCAACATCATCATCGGCACCGGCGGCCACGGCCATTGCTTCCCTGGCGCCACCGTCCCCTTCGGTGCCGTCCAGATCAGCCCAGACACCTACGACGACGGCTGGGACTGGTGCGCTGGCTACCACCGCAGCGACAGCTCCATCATGGGCTTCAGCCATACTCACCTCAGCGGCACTGGCGCCGGCGATCTGCTCGACATTCTCGTCATGCCGCGTACCGGCGAGGTCAAGCTGGAGCCCGGTACGCGTGAAAACCCGGAAACCGGCTATCGCTCGCCCTTTTCGCACGAGGACGAATCCGCCGAGCCTGGCTACTATTCCGTGCTGCTCAAGGACACCGGTATCCACGCCGAGCTCACCGCCACCGAGCGCACCGCCCTGCACCAGTACACCTATCCGGCACAGGCGCAGAACGCACACATCATCGTCGATCTGATCCACGCCTACCAATCACCGAAAAACCCGGTCAAAGCTGCCGAACTCACCGTCGATCCCGAAAACCGCCTCGTCACCGGGGGCCGTACCGTCGATTCCTGGGCGCCCGGCCGCCAGATCTACTTCGCCATGGAGTTCTCCGTGCCCTTCAAGGCGCAGCTCTACTCCAATCGCCAGCCGGTCGATGGCAACACGGCCAAAGGAACCGCGCTGCAGACCGCGTTGCACTTCGATCCTCCGGTCGGCATGCCGGTGCACGTGCGCTGCGGTATCTCCGCAGTCAGCGCCGCCAACGCGCTCAAAAACCTGCGTGCCGAACAGTCCGACTGGAACTTCGCCGCTACCCGCATGCGAGCCACGCTCGCATGGCAGCGCGAGCTGAGCCGTATCCGCATCGACGGCGCCACCCCCGACCAGCAGGCCATCTTCTACACCTCGCTCTACCACATGATGTGCGCGCCCACGCTCATGGATGACGTCACCGGCGAGTATCGCGGCATGGACAACCAGGTTCACACGCTCGACGACGGCCAGCACAACTACTCCAGTTATTCGCTGTGGGACACTTACCGCGCCTGCCATCCCGCCTACACGCTCTTCCAGCCGGAGCGCGTGCCGTCGCTGGTGAACTGTCTCATCGCCATGGCCGAGCAGAGCCCCGCCGGCATGCCCGTGTGGCCCCTGCAGGGCGAGGAAACCGGTACCATGACCGGCTACCACTCCGCCAGCGTGATGGCGGAGGCCTGCGTGAAGAACGTCCCCGGCGTCGACTGGGAACGTGCCTACAAGGTGATGCGCAAGCGCAACATGGATGACGACTATCGCGGCCTCGGTCTTTATCGGAAGGACGGATACATCCCCGCCGATCTCGAGGAAGAGTCTGTCTCGAAGACGCTCGAATACGATTATGGCGACTGGGCTTGCTCACATGTTGCAAAGAAGCTCGGGCATAACGATGATGTCGCCATCCAGTTGAAGCGCTCGCAAAACTACCAGCATCTCTTCGATAAGCAGACCCTTTTCGTCCGGGCCAAGCTTGCTAACGGCGACTGGGCGACCCCCTTCGACCCCAAGGAAATGGGTCACTCCAAGAGATGGCGGGACTATACCGAGTCCAACGCCTGGCAGACTACCTTTGGTGTTCAGCATGACATCAAGGGCCTCATCGACCAGTTCGGTGGCCGCGAAGTCTTCCTCAAGAAACTTGACTCGCTCTTTGACCAGAGCTCCGAGCTGCCCGCCGATGCGCCGCCGGATATCGCCGGTCTCATCGGTCAGTATGCCCACGGCAATGAACCCTATCACCACATCGCATACATGTACCTATATGCTGGGGCCCCGTATAAGACACAAGAGCGGATACGTTTCATCCTCGATACTCTTTACCACAACGATCCCGATGGTCTCGCCGGCAACGAAGACTGCGGCCAGATGTCTGCCTGGTACGTGATGAGCGCGCTCGGTCTTTATGCAGTCGATCCGGTCAGCGGCACCTATGTCCTCGGCACACCGCTCTTTGAAAACGCGAAGATCAGCGTAGGAGGCGGCAAGACGCTGACCATCGAGGCCAAACGCACCAGCCCCTCGCAAAAATACGTGCAGTCAGTCGCCCTTAACGGCAAAACACTCGATCGGCTCTGGGTCCAGCACAGCGATCTCGTCAAGAATGATCTAGCTGGGGGGGCCACCCTCACCTTCACCATGGGCGACCAGCCCAACCAGCAGCTCGGCACAGACCAGAAGGTCGCGCCACCATCGCTGACTACGTAATGACGGGCAGCATGAGCACGAACACCGGCACCACGCGCCGCGCTTTCCTAGGCGGCGCTGCATCCCTGGCCGCCGCAGCAGCGACGCCGCGGCATCTCTTCTCGCAGAACCATATACCTGCCCCTTTGCGCTTCGCGCAAATCAAGCCAACCGACCTGCACCAGCGCCCCGCTCCTGCCGACCGCCGCTTCTCGAGCCCCGCCGTCGAAGCCGCCATCACCCGCGTCGGTGCGCGTATCGCCGACCCTGAGCTGCGCCTCATGTTCGGCAACTGTCTGCCCAACACGCTCGATACCACAGTCTTTCCCGGCACCTTCGAAGGCCATCCCGACACCTTCGTCATCACCGGCGACATCGACGCCATGTGGGTGCGCGACTCTTCCGCGCAGGTCTGGCCCTATCTCCGCTTCGCAAAGGAAGACAAGCAGCTCGCCTCGCTCATCGAAGGCGTCATCCGCCGCCAAAGCCGATCGATTCTCATCGACCCCTACGCCAACGCTTTCCTGCGCTCCACATCCGACAAGCCGCTCTCCTGGTCCGTGCACGACGACACCGACATGTTTCCCGGCGTCGGCGAGCGAAAGTGGGAAGTCGATTCGCTCTGCTACACCATCCGCCTCGCGCATGGCTACTGGAAGACCACCGGCAGCGATGCTCCATTCGATCAGCAATGGCGCGCCGCTGCACGCCGCATCGTCCAGACCTTCCGCCAGCAGCAGCGCAAAGATAATCGCGGGCCATATCACTTCCAGCGCAGCTCGCCGATTCCCACCGACACTGTGCCTCTCTCCGGCTACGGCAATCCCGCGCGCCCTGTCGGCCTCATCTACTCCATGTTCCGCCAGTCGGACGACTCCTGCATCTATCCCCTCTTCGTCCCCGCGAACCACTTCGCAGTCGTCAGCCTGCGTCAGCTTGCGGAGCTCGCCAACTCTGTTCTCGACGACAGCGATCTCGCAAACCAATCCAGCGCCCTCGCCAAAGAAGTTGAAAACGCACTCGTCCAGCACGGCCATGCACGAAGCAGTAGCGGTTACGTATTGTGGGCTTACGAGGTCGACGGCTACGGCAACACGCTTCTGATGGACGATGCCAACGCTCCCGGCCTGCTCTCGCTGCCATACCTCGGCTGCTGCGCCGTCGACGATCCCGTCTATCAGCGCACGCGCGCCTGGGTGCTCAGTCTCGACAATCCCTATTTCTTCCGCGGCAAGGCAGGCGAGGGCATCGGCGGGCCGCACCAGGGCCTCAATTACATCTGGCCCATGTCGATCCTCTTCCGCGCCTTCACCAGCAGCGACGATCAGGAGATCCGCACCTGCCTCCGCACCCTGCGTGACACCACCGCCGGCACGCACTTCCTGCACGAGTCCTTCCAGAAAGACAATGCCGCCGACTTCACCCGCGCCTGGTTCGCCTGGGCCAACACCCTTTTCGGTGAACTCATCCTGCACCTAGCGGACACGAGGCCGTCAATCCTGAGCGGCGCTATTTAGAGACAACCGCAGATAACGACGGACGACACCAGACAACTTCAGACAGCCAGCGCAGCTACTAGCGTCGTCTCTGCTTTTGTCCGTCTTTGTCT
>DATBCB010000004.1:0-4364 GCA_036270675.1 Acidobacteriaceae bacterium
GGCGCGCTTCAGTCCAGCGGCACCGCCGCAGGTTCCTGCACCACAGAACCCATCCGCGCGCCGCCATCACCCCAGCGCCCGCGCAACCAGCGATTCATCGGCTCGGAGTAGAAGCGCGCCACCGCCTCGCCCACCAAGACAGCGGACGCAATCACAACCAGAAACAGCACCGGAACCATCATCATCGGCTTTCCCGCGCTCGCAAAAAGAGCAAAGCCGCCGACCACCAGGAACATATGCGTCAAATAGACCTCATAACTGCGTTGTCCCGCAAGCAGCAACGGTGCAAGCACAGCCCGGCTGCGCCATCCCGTCTGTGCAGCAACCGCAATCAACATCGACGCGCCAAGACCGATCGCGCTCATGTACAGTCCAGTGCGTTCCGGCAGCAATGCCTCCGCCGTGCGTGAGAAGGCAAGGCAAACACAAGCAGCCCGCCGCCAGTCATACCGAGCACTCTCAGCCATGAGCGCGAAAGCCTGCGTCCGTGGAGCGCAAGCGCGGTCAGGCAGCCCATCGCGATCGCATCCATGCCGCCGAGATAGGAATACTCCCGCCACACCGGATTGCCGTGCGTCAGCACCGAGCGCCCAAATGGCCCCAGCACCACGAACGCCAGCAGCAGCGCGATCAGCCATTTCCCGCGCCCCAGCGCGCGGCACGCCAGCGGGAAAAAGAGATAGAACATCTCCTCCACCGAAAGTGACCACAGGATGTCCCAGCTACCCGGCAGATAGCCGCGCGTCGCCTCGAGCAGATTCACATGAAAGGTCAGCGCGGCCACCAGCGCACAGCCCAGCCCGCCAGTCTTCGGCGACACCACGAAATGAGTCACTCCCGCAAAGTGCAACAGGCTGAGGGTCGCCAGCAGCGACAACAGCAGTGGAGCGATCCGCGCGAAGCGCAGTTGATAGAACTCCGCCACGCTCACCTGAGCTGGCGCACCCCACCGCCGCAGTGAGGTCGCTGTGATCAGAAAGCCGGATACGGCAAAGAAAATCTGCACTCCCTGCTGCCCGTTCCACACCAGCGACGACACCAGTTGCGCCGGAAGGCCGCGCGTATAGGGAACACGCGCAAACAGCAGTTGCATATTGATGTGGTTCATCAGAACGAAGAAGATCGCCAGCCCGCGCAGCAGATCGATCCCATCCACCCGCGACCAGCTACGCCCGGGCGCTACGTCCCTTACTTCAGCCATACCGCATTATGCAGGTGACCACATAAAACAGCGGCGTAACCTCGGACCTGCATTCCGTGCTTGTGCACACCTCCGCGGTGCCCCATCATAAATGCGCACATGCGCCGCTCCCGCGATATACCAACCTGCATCCTGCTCCTCGCGGCTAGCGGCGCCCTTGCCGGCTGCAACAACGAGCACCGTGACTGCGTCGACGATCAAAATCACAAGCAACCCGACTCCTACTGCAACGCCGGCACCCATCCCGGCGCTCACTTCCTCTACTCTGGCCGCAGCGGCGGCGGCTACGGCGACACTGTCGTTGGCGGCCACACGGAGTCCGGAATCTCCCGCGGCGGCTTCGGCCACGGCGGCGGAGGAGGCGAAGGAGAATAAATGCGCCGCTACTCCATCGATCCGCGTCCCGATTGGGAACGCACCGTTTCCGCGCAGGGCCTCACCTACCACTCCGTCGAAGGCCGACCTTACTGGGACGAATCCGCCTACTGGGAGTTCGCCTCTTCCGAAGTCGATCGCCTCGAAGCCGCCACAGCGGAGTTGCAGAAGATGTGTCTCGCCGCCGGCGACTTCATCCTCCGCCACAATCGCTTCGCCGCCATGCACATCCCAGAAGCTGCCATTCCGGCCATACGCGGCACCTGGAAGGACGAACCACCTGCGCTTTATGGCCGCATGGATCTAGCGTACGACGGCTATGGGATCAAGCTTCTCGAATACAACGCCGACACCCCCACGTCGCTTGTCGAGGCCGCTATCATCCAGTGGTACTGGCTGCAGGACCGCTTTCCCAAACGCGATCAATGGAACTCCATTCACGAAAAACTCGTCGCCAAGTGGCGCGATCTCACAAAGTACGTCCAGCCTCCCGTTCATTTCGCGCACGACGGCGACGAGGAAGACCTGCTCACCATCTCTTACCTGCGCGATACCGCGCGCGAGGCCGGCATCGACAACGCCGCCATCCTGATGAATGAGATCGGCTGGGATCACGACCACGAATGCTTCGTCGGCCACGGCACGACGCCGCTCGCTACACTTTTCAAGCTCTATCCGTGGGAGACGCTGCTCATCGAGCCCTTTGGCATGCACGCGCTCATCAACATGGCCTCCGGCAATAAGCCGCAGAATGGCCGCACGCAGTGGATCGAGCCCATCTGGAAAATGATGTGGTCGAACAAAGCGCTCCTCGCCATCCTATGGGAGATGTACCCCGGCCATGAGCTACTGTTGCCCGCGTATCTCGATGGCCCGCGCGACATGACCCGCTATGTGCGCAAGCCCCTGCTCGGCCGCGAAGGCGCGAACGTTTCCATCGTCAATGGCAGCCGAAGCTTTGAAACCTGCGGTCGCTTCGCCGAGGGCCCCTGGGTGTATCAGGGACTCGCACCCATCCGCTGCGCGGACGGCAACTACGCCGTGCTCGGCAGTTGGCTCATCGATGGCGAGCCAGCCGGCCTGGGCATCCGCGAATCACGCGATCCCGTCATCCGTAACATTGACCGCTTCGTGCCGCATCTCTTCTGACACGTTTGAAATCCTCAGAAAACTTCGACCGCGCGCTCCGCGACACTCTTCACGCCCAGCCTGAGTGCAGCACCCTCTTCCATCAGTGGCACTATCTTGTCGAACTCCGGCCCGGAGTGCGCGCCCGTCAGCATAATGCGCACCGGATGAAACAGTTCTTTCCCCTTCGCGCCCGTCTCCCCCTTCACCTCGTTCATCAGCGCCTTGAAGCGCTCCGCCGTGATCGGTCCCGGCTCTGCCATCGCGCGTGCCGCAAACGCCCCCACCACGCGCCTTCCCATATCGCTTTCGAGCAATGCCGCGTTCTCGGGATCAGCCTTCGTCTTCGCCGAGTCCGCTGAGAAAAGAAAGGCTGCTTTCCCGGGCAACTGATCCAGATGGTCGATGCCCGGCAAAAACACCGCCACCAGCCGCTCAAACCAATCTGTAATTTCTTTAGTTGCCTTTTCGCGCGACCCCAGATACCCCGCTCGCTCGAAATAGGGCCACGCCAGCTTCGCGACCTCCGCAATCGGCCGCAGCTTCAGATAGTGCCGGTTTAGCCAATCCAGTTTGCCCGTATCGAAGACCGCTGGCGACGCCGTCACCCGCTCCAGCTTGAACTCGCGAACCAGTTCCTCCGGCGTGAAGGTCTCCCGCGTCCCTCCCTCGGCACCCCATCCCAACAGCGCCAGGTAGTTCATCAGCGCCTCCGGCAGATAGCCCATCTCGCGAAAGCTTGCGATCGACGTCGCTCCATGCCGCTTCGACAACCGCTCGCGATCGCTACCCAGGATGGTCGACAAATGCGCGAACTCCGGCACCTTCCATCCAAACGCCTCGTAGATCGCCACCTGCTTCGGCGTATTCGATACATGATCGTCACCGCGGATCACATGCGTGATCTCCATCAGCGCATCGTCCACCGCGACCACGTAGTTGTAGACCGGCATCCCATTCGAGCGCACCAGTACCGGATCGCTCACCGCTTCCGCCGGAAACTCCACCTCGCCGCGCACCAGGTCCGTGAAGCGGATCGGATGCTCGGGAATTCGTAACCGGACGGCGTGCAATTCGCCGTCTGCCGCGCGCCGCCGCGAATCCTCCATCGAAACCGCCCGGCAGCGCCCGCTGTACACCTGCGGCTGATGCGCCGCCGTCGCGGCCGCGCGCTCCGCCTCCAGTTGCTCCGGAGTGCAGAAGCACCGGTACGCCTTGCCCTCGTCCAGCAGCCGCTCCGTGTGCTCGGCGTAAATCGCCAGCCGCTCGCTCTGCCGATAGGGCCCATGCGATCCGCCCATCTGCGGTCCCTCTTCCCACGTCAGCCCCAGCCAGTGCAGGTCCTCGATCAGCAGCGATTCATACCGCGCCTCCGACCGCTCCATATCCGTGTCCTCGATGCGCAGAATCGCTGAGCCGCCGTTGTGCTGCGCAAATAGCCAGTTGTAGAGAGCCGTCCGCGCATTGCCCACATGCAGCATGCCTGTAGGCGAGGGCGCAAAGCGCACCCGTGGTTTTTTGTCAGCCATACGAGTCGATGCTATCGCAGCAACAACCCAGCCCTTTGCTTACAATAAGAAGAACAACGCAAGAGGAGAGACGCACCGATGGCCCACATGGTCCAGGATTCCCGCTACAAGAAAGAGATGGAAGGACTGGA
>DATBCB010000005.1:0-4655 GCA_036270675.1 Acidobacteriaceae bacterium
CGCCAGGATCGATCCGCCGAGCACCAGCGGGTCCCATCCCTTCACCTGATACAACTGCGCAGCGATCAGGCGCGAGCACGCGATCGAAATCGGAATCCCGATCAAGAGTCCAATCAGAATCTGCAGGAACGCTCCACGCAGCACCAGCCGGATGACGTTCATACGATCGGCGCCCAACGCCATCCGCACGCCAATCTCACTCGTGCGCCGCTCCACTGTGTACGCAGTGACGCCATAGAGACCCACGGCTGCGAGCAGCAGCGCGAGAATGCCAAAGAGTCCCGTCATGCGCGCGACGGCGCGCCGCTGGTCGAAGTTCGAATCCACCTGGTCCTGAAGGCTCTGGATGTCCAGCAGCGTCAGGTTCGGATCCACGTCGCTGAGCACGTGGCGCACCTCTGATTCGAGTCCCTCCATGCTGCCGTGAATCTGCAGCACCGCGCCTTCGATGTAATGCGTCATGTCATCGATGGATTGCATCAGGGCAGCGTCGTAATGCACACGCTGTGCGAGCGGCACAAAGAATAGTGGGCGCGGCGGTTCTGTGTTTGCCGGGTCGTTATACTTCGCGTTCCGCACGATGCCAACGATCTCGAATGTGTTGTTGTACTGCGGAAGATCGAGGCCGAAGTGTGAGCCTAGGGGTTCTTCACCCGGCTTGAAAAATCTCTTTACAAACGCTTCGTTGACGACGGCAATTTTCTGTGTCGTCGCGGTGTCCTGCTCCGTGATGCTGCGGCCGCGCAGGATGGGTTCGCCAAGCGTCTCCAGGTAGCCGGGGTTCACGTGGTCCCAGGAGGAGCCGATCTGCTCGTTCATATTCGGCATGCCGTGGCCCTGGCGAATCACGATCTCGCCCCAGTTGTCCTCGAGCGGCGTGTACTGCGCGAGGGCGGCGTGCGCTACTCCCGGAATGTGCGAGAGCCGCTGCTGCAGCTCGCGATACATCGCATCCAGCTTCGCTTGCGAGTAGGACGAAAAAGGCGCGGTCAGGCTGATGGTGACGCGATGATCGGTCTCATAACCGAAGTCCTGATGCTGTAGTTTTTCGAGGCTGTGCGTCAGCAGACCGGCGCCCGCCAACAGAACCACAGACAGCGTCGCCTGCACAATGACGAGCACCTTTTGGGCAATTGATGACCGGTCCCGCGTGGTGCGATTCGCCCCGCGCAGCGCCTCCGCCGGATCGGCGTGCGATGCGTGCCATGCCGGTGCAGTGCCAAAGAGCACACCGGTCACGAGCGACAGCGCGAACGCAAAGGCCAGCACCGGCAGCGACGGCGTGGCATCGATCGGCACATATTTCGCCCCATGAAACGCGAGCGCCACGATCGCCTTCACACCGAGATACGCCACCGCCAGGCCGGCGGCTCCGCCCAGCACAGAAAGCACGATGCTCTCCGTCAACGATTGCCGGACCAGCCGCGTGCGATTCGCGCCCAACGCCAGTCGCACCGCTGTCTGCGCGCGCCGCGCCGTCCCCCGCGCCAGCAGCAGATTGGCGATATTCGCGCACGCGATCAGGAGCACCAGGCAGCAAACAGCGAGAAGAATGTGCAGGCTGTCTGCGTAGTCCGCCTTCATGATGCCAACACCCGCGCCGGCAGGAACGACCTTGACGTTCTGCTTCGATAGTCCTGCCTTTATCCCGGTCATCCA
Organism: Acidobacteriaceae bacterium; assembly: GCA_036270675.1. Classification (GTDB taxonomy): domain Bacteria; phylum Acidobacteriota; class Terriglobia; order Terriglobales; family Acidobacteriaceae; genus KBS-83. The sequence continues at coordinate 1,660 of DATBCB010000005.1, forward strand.
CTCCGCCGGCATGCCGCTCTCATCCACTACCCAGACGCGCACCAGACTCGTCAGTCTCGCGGGCAACGCATTCGACGTAGCCCCAGGCTTCAGCCGCCCGATGACGCGCAGCCATGCCGGGAAGGTGTGCAGAAGCGAATTCTTCCCACGGAACATCGGCTCCTGCTGCACCGGAACCCAGACCTCCGGTGGATCGCTGCGCAGCGTCTCGCCGAAAAATCCCGGCGGCGTGATGCCAACGATGGTCATCGCGTGGCCATCGAGGATCATGGTCGAGCCCACCATCTTCGGGTCGGAAGCGTACCGCTGCTGCCATGCACGATAGCTGAGCATCGCAACCGGCGCGGCCGTCAATTGATCGTCGGAAGGGACGATGGTCCGCCCTGCGAATGCGCCAATCCCGAAAGTAGAGAAGTAATTGCCGGTGATGAATTCGCCGCGGATCGGCTTGGCAATGCGGTCGCTCTCGCCGCGCCGCGCGCTGAACTCCGAGCCACCCGCCTGGAATGCAGCAAGCTCGGCAAACTCCGGCGTGTTCTGCTTCATCCGCAGATAAAACGGATAGGAGAACATTCCCCACTCATCCTGCGGACTGCCTTCCACGCAGCAGTCCTGCCCCTCACCAATGCGATACAGGCTGGCAGGATCCACCACCGGCAGCGACTTCAGCATCACGGTGTGGATGAGCGAGAAGATCGCAGTCGTTGCGCCGATCCCGAGCGCCAGCGTCAGCATCGCCGTCAGCGTGAAAACTGGGGACTGGCGCATCTGACGCAGCGCGTAGGCAATGTCTTGCCGCAGGGTTTCCATGAAGGACCTCTGCGCCGGGAATACGGACAGCCAGAGCGGCGGGTTCCCAAAAACCTTGTTGGTCTGTGGAACGACTGCTTCGGGAACTACTGCTTCGGGAACTACTGCTTCGGCAGCGGCGTCAGCTTGATGGTCCGTCCCGTCTGTGCGGAGGTGCGCGCCGCATCCAGAATCTGCATGACGATCACGTTGGTGTCCAGCGCCGTCAGGTCGCCCTGCGGCGTCAGCTTCCCGTTGAGTACCGCGACCAGGTAATCCAGGGAACCATCCTCCGGCGGCGCCAGCGGCGTGGCTTCGCGCTCCGTCGCTTCTTTTTCGCCTTGTAGGCGCTCGCGGACCTTGTCGCTCTTGATCGTCATCAGCGACCCAGTGGCGCCATAGACCTCCATGTCCTTGCGGTCGAAGGGCCAGTTCCACGAGCCTTGAATGATGGCCTGCGCATGCGGATAGGTCAGGATGATCGTGCCCTCGTCATCCACATGCGGATACTTATCCGGCTTGATCTGCTGCGTCACCGCGGTCACGGTCAGCGGCGTCTCGCCGTGCTGTAACCACGTTGCCAGGTCGACGCCATAGCAGCCGAAGTCATACAACGCGCCCGCGCCGTTCAACTTCGGATCGGTAAGGATCTTCAGGAACTCCGGCTGCACTCCGATCTCCGCTGGCCCCTTGTGGCCGTCATGCACCACCAGTTTGCGCAGGGGTCCCAGCTTGCCCGCTTCCAACTCATCATGCGCAGCTTTGTTGGACGCATACCAGGTTGTTTCATAGTTCACCAGCACTGGCACGTTGTTCTCGCGCGAGACCTTGCGGATGGCCAATGCATCATCCAGCGAAATCGTCAGCGGCTTCTCCACCATCACGGCGATGTGATGCCGCGCCGCCACCTCGATCGCGGGGCGGTGGCCGGCAATCGAGGTGTACACCAGCACCGCTTGCGGATGTGTCGCCTCGATCATGGCCTCTTCCGTGGGGAAAAAGATCTTCGGGTCCAGGTGAAACTGTGTCGCGTATTTCTGCCGCAGCGCCGCGTCAGGATCAGAGACGCCCACCAGTTGCACCTCCGGGTGTTTTGGCAGTTGCGGTAGGAAACCGGCTACATGGCCGTGCACCAGCCCTACAATGGCGACGCGCGTCTGCGCTGGCGCGGCTAATACGGCGGTGAGGGTCGCAATCAACAGGCAAAGCACACGTCGGCAGGCAGTCAGCATTGTCACCTCTTCCAATTCATTTTCCTGAGGAGATGATGATACCGTTCCCTTTGCCCTTTTGCCGCGTTGCGGCTTGCCGGGCAGGATGTTAGCGTGGACGGTTGTAGATAACGAAAAGCATTCCACTCCACGGAGCACCCGGTTCTCATGCAGAAGAGCTACAACGGCGTGGCCCTGCCCCAGGGCGGCGAGGCGATCCAATATGTCAACGGCAAGTATCAGGTGCCGGACCAACCCATCATCCCCTACATCGAAGGCGACGGCACCGGCCGCGACATCTGGCGCGCATCGCAGCGCGTCTTTGATGCCGCCGTTCAGAAAGCCTATGGCGGCAAACGCTCCATCGCATGGTTTGAAATCTTCGCCGGCGAGAAGGCGTATCGGCAGTTTCAGAACTGGCTGCCCGACGATTCCGTGAACGCCGCGCGCGACCTCCGCGTCTCCATCAAAGGACCGCTCACCACGCCCGTCGGCGGCGGCATCCGCTCGCTCAACGTCACGCTGCGCCAGGTGCTCGACCTCTACTCCTGCATTCGCCCTGTGAAGTACTACAGCGGGGTCCCCAGTCCGGTGAAGCATCCGGAGAAGCTCGACGTCGTGATCTTCCGCGAGAATACCGAGGATGTTTACTCCGGCATCGAATTCCGCGAAGGCACCGCCGAGGCGAAGAAGCTGATCGACTTCCTCAACAACGAAATGGGCAGCAAGAAGAAGGTGCGCGCCGACTCGGGCGTTGGCATCAAGCCCATCTCCATCACCGGCACCAAGCGGCTGGTGCGCGTCGCCATTCAGTACGCGATCGACAACCATCGCAAGTCGGTCACCTTGGTGCACAAGGGCAACATCCAGAAGTTCACCGAGGGCGCGTTTCGCGAGTGGGGCTACGAGGTGGCGACAGAGGAGTTCCGCGAGCACACGGTGACGGAGCGTGAGAGCTGGATCCTGGGCAACGTCGACGCCAACCCGAACATCACC
>DATBCB010000006.1:0-4508 GCA_036270675.1 Acidobacteriaceae bacterium
CCGGCGGCGTCGAAACCAACTTCTATCAGGCGCAAACCGTTGCCGGAGGATTCTTCGGTTCCGGTGGTCCCAGGGCCTTCCAGTTCGCTGCACGATTCGAGTTTTAGCCACATGGACACACCCGAATACAAATTGCTCGCACAACGAACCGCTGTTGCGCCGCCAATGGAGGCAAAGAACCTGCCGCTCATTTCCGAGAGCAGTGCGTCTCCCGAAGTCGCCGCTCTTTATGCTCAGTTTCGCGTGCGCTTCGGTGCGCCACAGGTGCCTGGTATTCTGCAGTGCTTTGCCACCCACCCTCCACTGCTTGAGTACATGATGGCGATGTCTGAGAGCTTATTGTTTTCCGATGGTGCACTCACTCGCCGGCAGAAGGAAATGATTGCGACCTTCGTCTCTGCTTCGAATCACTGTGAATACTGTTCAGACAGTCACGGTTTCTTTTTTCTGGTGCACGGTGGCTCTATCGAGGAGCTCGCCGCTTTGCTTGTTTGCACGCTGGATGCAGGCACCTTGACGAACGCGGAGCGCGGATTGCTCGATTTTGTTGCTGAGGTGAATCGAGGCGGCGAGGCCGTGAACCCGGCAACTGTGGAGGGCCTGCGCAACCATGGGTGGACAGACCTTCAGATCGCCGAGGCGATTCACCTCACCGCGTTGTTTGCCACTTTCAATCGCGTGGTGAATGCCTTCGGCCTTCCGTCGCGACAGCTTCTCGCGGATACCAACCTCCTCAGCGGGCAGACCTCATCGAACTCGAAGACCGGGCCCTTGCTGGTGGGGAACCCGAGTGGCCGCCCGTCTAACATCCGCAGCCCCGATTCGGGAGACGTGAAGTGAATCCCCAAAACGTGCAGGGGTCATCCGCGATCGCAGCGCCGGCGCTTGAGACTATTCCCGTCGCTCACGAAGAAGACTCTCTCGGCTATGCCGGATGGCGGATCATCCTGGCGGCGTTCGTTGGGGTGGGGGTCAGCTTCGCGCCCATGGTCCCTTTCACCTTCAGTCTGTTTGTCGCTCCACTGCAAGGCGCATTCGGATGGAACCGCGAAGCCATCTCCGACGCCTTCGCCATTGCAGCCCTTACCGTCGCGGCGGTCTCGCCCGCACTGGGCTCGTTGCTGGACCGCATTCCACCGCGGCGTATCATTCTTCCCAGCATTCTGATCTTCGCTGCGGCCATGGCCTCTCTCTCGCTGCTGCGCGGCCACATCGCCCAGTACTATCTGTCGTGTCTTCTGCTGGGTATCGTCGGCAACGGGACAGCACAGCTCTCCTACTCACGCAGCGTGCTCACCTGGTTTCGCAAGCGGCGTGGTTTGGCTCTCGCGATCGTGCTTTCAGGAAGCGGCACCGGCTCCATCCTCCTGCCGATCATCGCGCAGCATGTCATCTCCACGCACGGCTGGCGTGCGGCATATCTCGCCTTGGGTGCGATTGCGTTGATTGGATTTCCGCTGACCGCACTCTTTGTTCGGAATCGCCCCGCACAGAATGCAATGGCGATTTCCTCCGAACGTTCCGTGGGAGTCGGCCCGGCATTCCGCACACCGGCCTTCTGGATCATCCTGGTAGCGGTCATGTTCTCCGCCTTCAGCATGAATGCGATCATTGCCCATCTTGCCGCCATACTCGCGGGCAGAGGAGTCACCGCTACAAATGCTGCTCTTGCGCTGTCAGCGTTGGGCATTTCCGCCATCATCGCGCGGTTGTTCACGGGTCATTTGCTGGATCGCCTTCCCGCCCCACTCGTTGCGCTGGCTGTGCTGCTCATCGCCGCAACTGGCGCCGCGACCCTGGCCTATGCCGCCACATCGTGGATGGGAATCTTCGGCGCAATTCTCATGGGCGCCGGTTCCGGCAGTGAGGCGGACGTGATCCCGTATATGATCGCCGAGTACTTCGGCCGCAAACGATTCGCCACGCTCTACGGTCTCTCCTGGACCGCATACGCCATCGGCGGTGCAATCGGCCCCATCCTCATGGGTCATGGCTTCGACCGCGCCGGCACCTATGCGCCTCAGTCCGTGGTGTTGTTCGCTGTGCCTTGCTTCATCGCTGCATTCATGCAGCTTGCCTTGCCTCGCCACAGCGAACCGCCGGCCCTGAACGCACTTGCGGATCTGGCCTCCGACTCCGCAAACAGCTCTGCCTTCTAATCAACACAATCTAATCAACACAAGAGGATCTGCCGCATGCCGCACATCGAGTTATCACCCAACCTTCCAGGAATCAGCGCAGCCTTCGCCTTCCGGCCGGAGACGGCCGCGCCCATGCGGGAACTCGCACACATTCTCCTCTTTGAATCAGGGCAAACGACGAGTCTCAGTTCACGCGACCGCGAGCTGATCGCGGCTTATGTCTCCTTTCTGAATAACTGCCACTTCTGTCACGCCAGTCATGGAGCCGCCGCGGCCCATCACGCAGGCGGCAGTGACGAGCTGGTCGGCTCCGTATGCGCGAATCCGCGAGCGGCAGATATATCGGGAAAGCTCAGGGCGCTTCTTGCCATCGCAGCTCGCGTGCAATCGGACGCAAAGACAGTCACTCCCTTCCTCGTCGAAGCCGCGCGCGTCGAAGGAGCAACTGACCTTGAGATCCACGACACTGTGCTGATTGCCGCGGCCTTCTGCATGTACAACCGCTATGTGGATGGTCTGGCAACCTGGCAACCGCGCGACTCAGCCATGTATGCGGAGATGGGAGAACACCTCGCCGGCAAAGGCTATCGGACATCCTCCCGGTCAGGGGATAGCGGACGTGAATCGTCAGACGGAACCACGGTGCCCTAGTTTAATTACTGTGCGCGCAAAGGCTTCGACGCGAAGTATCGCCGAGCCGGAGATATCACGCTCCAGCAACAACTGGCCAACCGCGGGGATAGTTCCCACAAGCGCGTCCCGCTACGCCACTACTTCGCGAGCAGCGCTCTCCTGCAACTGCATGTGCACCCGGGTGAAGTCCATCTGATTCCATCCGTCGAGAATCATCCCGTTTCCGCAAACAAGAAATGATGACCCCGGCAGCTTCACCTCCTGCGAGGTAGCAGGAAACCCCAGCCCATCGCCGGTGTGCTTCATCGTAGCGGTCCAGCGAACCGCGACCTTATCTCCCTCTGCGATCAGATCGTCTACAGTGATATGGATCGCACCAAACGTCTCATGAAAGTTTTTGCAGACGGCTGCAAATTCCTCAGGACCGGTGAGGACGGAATCCGGCTCCGGGAATCCATGGGCGTGACCGGACGGATGAAACATCTCTGGAATCGCCGATATACGACGCTTGTTCCAAACCTCTTCAAACCACCGCCGCACAAGATTCTTATTTTCCTCAGACATAGAACCTCCAGGGCGCGAAGCTTACATCACCACTCCTGAGCTTGTCAGCAAAGAACGCTGGCTATCGCTATGCAACTCGCCTGTGGCGTCGAGTTACTTCGCGGCAGCCGGCTTCGTCCCCAGATACTTGTCATACCAGGCAAACCAGCGCTCATAGCGATCGCGGATAAAACTCGGCCGCGTGAAGCCATGAAACTGCCCTGGATACACGATCAACTCCGCTGGGACACCCACGCTCTTCAGCGCCTGGTACATCTGCTCGCCGCCGACGAGTGTCACGTTAAAGTCCTTGTCGCCGCCCATGAAGAGCGTTGGCGTCTTGATCCGCTCCACATGGAAGAAGGGATAAGACAGCTTGATATACGTCTCCGGATTCTTCCATGGCGCCCCCAGCTCGTTGTCGTACTGCAGGATGTACTCATCCACGCCATACATGCCGAACAGGTTCGCCGTCCCCGCGCCGCTGGATGCAGCCTTGAAGCGCGTCGTCGATGCGATGAGATAGTCCGTCGAGATACCGCCGTAGCTCCATCCGCCAACCACCATGCGCTCCGGATCGATCTTGCCTGTCGCCACCGCCGCATCCACCACAGCCAGCAGGTCGGCAACCTCCTTGTCGCCCCAGTCCGCGCTGATCGTCTCGCTGTAGGCACGTCCGCGTCCCGCGCTACCGCGATAATTCACGTTCAGCACCGCGAATCCATGCGCGGCAAACAATTGTCGGTCTACGGTGAAGCGATGATCGTCCTGCGCCGTGGGTCCGCCATGGATGAACAGCAGCATCGGCGCTTTGGTTCCTGCCTGGTAGCCAATCGGCATCGTCAGCAGCCCATGCACGTCGGTGCCGTCTTTGCTTTTTGCGGCGATGTCCTCCGTCGTCGCCAGTGTGCGTTGCGCCAGCAGCGCATCGTTGTGCGAGGTCAGCTTGTGCAACGTGGTGTTATCCAGAGAGTAGATCTCCGGATCCGCCGAGTCGGTCGACCAGAGCAGCGCCACGTGGCCGCCCGCCGCGGTCAGCGCGCTCGCGGCACCACTCTCAGCTGTCACCCGCTTCGGTGCGCCGCCGCTCAGCGGCACTTCTTCTACATACACCACGCGATCATCCGTCACCGTCGTCAGCAGCGACCTGCCATTCGCCGTGAACACCGGCGGCCCCACGTTGTTGTCGAT
>DATBCB010000007.1:0-6464 GCA_036270675.1 Acidobacteriaceae bacterium
ACCAGGCGGTGGTTGTGGAGCCGCCATTTGCCCACGTAGAAGTCGAAGTCGTGTTGGCCATCGTGCTGTCCACTGGCGGTGGTCTGTGCTGCCACGATGCTCGCAGATTTATGCCAGTACCATCGCCCCGATGCCGTCAGCAGCAGGAGCGCCGCTATTGCGAAGAGATTGCATGCTTTTTTCAGCATGCAATCATGGTCTCGCGGCATCTGGTATTTTGAAAGGTCCACTTTCCGTCATCGTGTTGATACCACTTACAAAAGGGACGGAGTCTCTCTCTCGCCAGGTCTACCTGTGGATCCGCCACGGCATCGTGGAGCGCGCGCTGCGGCCGGGCGAGGCGCTGCCCTCCACGCGCGAACTTGCAGAAGCGAACTCCATCTCTCGCACCGTGGTTGTGCAAGCGTATGACCAGCTTATCGCCGAAGGCTTTATCATCGGCCGCCGCGGCTCGGGCACCTATGTTTCGGAGCATCTGCATCCGTCGTCGTCGCCGGCACCGCATCGCTCAGCACAGGTGCGACTCTCCCACTTCGGCGCAGCCGCCACCTCGATCGCGCAGCGTGGCCTTTCACCGGTCGGGCCGCCTCGGCCGTTGCGCTATGACTTCGCATACGGCAGGTGCTCGCTGGATGAGTTTCCGCTGGCAGCGTGGCGGCGCATCCTGACGCGCCGCAGCAGGAGCGCCGCTCTGCGCTCCTACGATTACGGTGCCGCTGCCGGGGACCCGGTTCTGCGCGAGGCCATCACCGGGCACCTCCGGCGATCTCGTGCCATCAACTGTGACGTGTCGCAGGTGGTGATCGTCAACGGTTCGCAGCAGGCACTGGATCTGACGATTCGCCTGCTGCTGAACCCGGGCGATGCCATTGCCGTCGAAGATCCCCAGTATCACGGGATGCGCCAGGTGCTGCTGGCGGCGCGTCTGCGCGTGCTGCCTGTACCGGTGGATCACGACGGCATCGACCTTCGCCAGATGCCGCGGCATGCCAGGCTCGCCATGGTGACGCCGTCGCATCAATTTCCTACCGGAGCGGTGCTTCCGCTGCAGCGGCGGCTGGCCTTGCTTGCCTGGGCCCGCCGCGCGAATGCGGTCATTGTTGAAGACGACTACGATGGCGAGTTTCGTTATGAGGGGGAGCCGGTCGAGCCGCTGCAGAGCCTCGATCGCGATGGCAGAGTGCTGTACGTCGGAACCTTTTCGCGTACGCTGTTTCCCGCGCTGCGCATCGGCTACGTGGTGGCGCCTCGGCCCCTGGTCTCGGCGTTCATTGCGGCGAAATGGATAGCCGATCGGCACACGGCGGTGCTGGAGCAGGAGACACTGGCCGAGTTCATGGCATGCGGCGCCTACGAGCGGCACCTGCGCCGTACGCGAAGGGCAAACGCGGTGCGCCGTGAAGCACTGCTCTCGACCATCGCGCGGCATCTGGGCGATCGCGTTACCGTAACCGGCAGCCGCTCCGGCACCCATATTGTGCTCTGGCCGCGCGCGAAAGCCTCCGAGCGGGAGATCATCGCTCGCGCTGCGGCTGCCGGCGTGGGCATCTACGGCATCGCGGGCTACTATCTCAGGCAGCCATCGCAACCGGGGTTTCTGCTGGGTTATGCGAATCTAACCGTCGCGCAAATCCGCGAGGGCATCCGGCGGCTGGGCGAAGTGTTGTAACTAGGCGGTCATTGTCTCCGGCTCGCCGAGCGCCGGTTATCCGCCCGCTTGCGAGCGGCGCCGATGGCGCCGGCGGCCTGGTTCAGAATGAGCCCCGCTGCAGCGGTTGCTCTCGGACCATCCAAGCTCCTCTTGTTGCGACATTTAAGCGTTTTTACTTTCAGCACGCCATTCTCCACCGACCCGCCGCAAGGACGCAACGCAAGCCGCCGCCACCCCTTCACGCTCGCTTAAGATGGAGTGTAGGAAGCTTGCTGCGATGCGTGTCCTCGTCGTCGAAGATGAAGTGCGGCTGGCGGACAATCTTGCCGCGGCTCTGCGCGAAGGTCCAGGCTTCGCAGTGGATTGCGCGGAAGATGGTGAGCTGGGTGGCGAGCTGGCCCGGCAGGGCTGCTACGACCTCATTGTGCTCGACCTGATGCTGCCGAGAGTAGATGGTCTGACAATGCTGCGGCAGCTGCGCGCTCGCGACAACGCAACTCCCGTCCTGATACTCACTGCGAAGGACGGCGCGGCATCGACCATCGAACTACTCAATGCCGGGGCGGACGACTATCTGAGCAAGCCGTTCGATCTGGGCGAGCTCATAGCGCGCGCCAAGGCACTCATCCGCCGCGGCAAAGGGGCATCGCATCCGCTGCTCACAGTGGCCGACATTGAAGTCAACACGCTGGAGCAGACGGTGCGCCGCGCCGGGCGGCTCATCGATCTATCGCCGACGGAGTACCGCATCCTCGAATACATGGTGCACCGGCCGCGTGTCATCGTCTCCAAGCGCGAGCTGCTCGAGCATCTCTACGACTACAACTGGGAACATCACTCCAACGTCATCGAGGCCCACATCTCGAATCTGCGGAAGAAGCTTGGAGCCGATACCGATCAGCAGGCGGTGGAAACACTGCGCGGGCGCGGCTATCGCCTGGTGGCAGAGCCTGCGACCTTGACCCCTGGAAGCGTCGGATGAAGCGGCATTCCCTTTCCCGGCGGCTGATTTCGTCCGTGCTGCTGGTGGAGCTTGTCTTTGCAGTCGCGGTGATCGCTCTGGCTGCCGCGTATGAGCGCCACGCGCACATGCATTCGTTCGACATCATGCTGCAAGGACGCGCCGATGCGCTGCTGGGCTCGGTGCAGGATGCGGAAGATCCCGCCGACAACGTCATGCTGGACCGCACCGGCCTGGAGCTGCCTTCTGAGGACGTCTACGAGGTGCGCGATAGCAACGGACGGCTGTTGGGGCGCTCGGCCAACTGGCAGGGGCCCGATCCGCGGGACGTAGCTTCCACTGGCAACCGCGTCTATCTCACCAAAGTCGATGGCCACCGCTATCGCGTGCTCGCGCTGCATGGATTGCGCGTGGTCGATCCCGGCGATAAGGGCGGCGGCACGCCACGGCATATTCTCGTCGTCTACGGCGCACGCACTTCGCATATGTGGCATGAGGTGCGCAATGCCATCGTTTTCTTCTCGCTCTCGAATCTGGTCCTGCTCATCGTCACTGGTGTGCTGATGACATGGCTGCTGCACCGCGGCCTCGCGCCCATGCGGGAACTTGCCGCCGAAGCGGAGAACATCTCGATTTATCGATGGAAGTTTCAGCCACCGGAGAGCGCAGTGGAGACGCGTGAGCTCGCGCCGCTGGCATCCGCGCTCAGCGCTGCGATGCAGCGCCTGGAGGCCTCCTTCGCGCAGCAGCGGCGTTTCGTGAGCGACGCCGCGCACGAGTTGAAAACTGCGGTGGCCGTCGTCAAATCGTCGTTACAGTTGCTCGGCATGCGGCAGCGCACGACAGAAGAGTACGAGGCCGGCGTGGAGGTGAGCCTGATGGATTGCGAGCGGATCGAAGAGATTGTCGCCCGCATGCTGACCCTGGCGCGTGCCGAACACCGCAACACAGGAGAGAACGCCGCCGGAATAGCAGACATCGCAGACTCCGCCATAAGTATCGCGCAGCAATTTCAGTCCATGGCGGAGGTGCGCTCGGCCACGCTCACGCTCGCGGTGCGCGAGCATGCCTTTGTCCCTTTATCGTCGGAGGAATGCTCGCTGCTTTGTTCCAACCTGCTGCTGAATGCGCTGCAGCATAGCCCGCCGCAAAGCGAAGTCCGCGTGGTGGTGCAGCCGGAGGTGGACTGGGTGGGGTTACGTATTGAGGACCAGGGTGACGGCATTGAACCTGCTCTGCTGCCGCACGTCTTCGAGCGCTTCTCGCGCGGCGATCCATCGCGCAGCCGCAACACCGGCGGTACCGGCCTGGGGCTCGCCATCTGCAAGGCGATCGTGGACAGGGCAGGCGGCACCATTGTGTTGCAGAGTGAGCCTGGTCAGGGAACGACTGCAGTGGTGCGCCTTCCGCGGGCCTCTGAGCCGGCGGCAACTGTGCCGGCCGAAGCCTCTTTACAGGCAACGCCTTCAGCTTGAATTAATCCTCTCCCACTAGACTTGGCCCGGCGAACTCAGCGCCATGGAGCAATGCATGTTCGATTCGCGAAATAAAGGTGTTTGCCGGTCCTTGCTACTCGGGGCCGCGCTGGTTTGCAGTGCTGCTTCACCGGTCGCACTCGCGCAGGGTCCGTACCGTGTTCTCACGCAATGGAAGATCGGTGGTGAAGGCGGCTGGGATTATCTGACTGCGGATCCCACGGCCCATCGCCTCTACGTCACGCATGGTCCTCGGGTTGAGGTGATCGACACCAGCAGCGGGAAATCCGTCGGAGCGATCACCGGGCTGCAGGGAACGCATGGCGTCGCGCTGGACGCTGCAGGGAAGTACGGATACATCAGCGACGGCCGCGCCAATGCGGTCGTCGTTTTCGATCGCGGCACGCTGGCGAAAGTCACCTCCATTCCCGTGGGAACCAATCCGGATGGCATCGCCTACGAGCCGGTCACCAAGACGGTTTGGGCCTTCAACGGGCGCAGCAGCAATGCCACCGTCATTGATACGAAAACGCAGCAAGTAGTAGCCACCATTCCGCTGCCCGGCAAGCCGGAGTTCCCGGTGGCGGATGGCAAAGGCAACGTCTACGACAACATCGAGACCAAGAACGAGATCGTGCGCCTGGATGCTGCGACGAAAAAGTTGACCGCGGAGTGGCCGGTCTGCGACTCACCCTCCGGTCTGGCGATCGACCTTTCCGCTCGTCACCTCTTTTCCGTCTGCGATGGCAAGAAGATGGCAGTAGTGGATGCGAACGACGGCAAGGTGCTGGCGACGCCCGCCATCGGCGATGGCCCGGATGCGGCCGGCTTCGATGCGAAGGACAAGCTAGCCTTCTCGTCGAACGGCGATGGGACGCTGACCGTGGTAGATGCCAGCAAATCGAGCTTTCCCGTCGTCCAGAACCTGACCACACAGAAAGGCGCGCGCACTATGGCCTTCGATTCGGCCACTGGCCGCGTCTATCTGGCGACCGCACAGTTTGGCCCACGGCCCGCGGCCACGGAGCAGATGCCGCATCCACGGCCCTCGATTCTGCCGGACAGTTTCACGGTACTGGTAGTCGGTCGCTGAATTTAGCGCCTGCCTTTGCCAAGCTCCCCCCAAATAACCGAACGGCCAGCGGGACGTGGTTCCCGCTGGCCTTTTTTTATATCTCGGCGTGGCGACTGCGGGTCAGCAGGTAGTAGGTCACCGGGGTCACGATCAGGCTCAGTGCAATCGAGATCAGCAGGCCGCCGATAACCGCGATCGCCAGCGGCTGCAGCATCTGCGATCCGGAGCCCAGCGCGAAGGCCAGCGGCAGCATGCCGCAGATGGCGGCCATCGCGGTCATGACGATGGGCCGCAGCCGCCGCTGCGCCGCATGTACCATCGCCTCGCGCGGCGCCACTCCCTCCGCACGGTACTTCTCGTCGGCGTCGAGTAACAGGATGCCATTCTTCGCGACGATGCCGATGATCATGATCAATCCCATGAACGACGCGACATTGAAATCCGTGCCGGTGATCAGCAGCGCGAAGACTACGCCGGAGATGGAGAGCACCGATGAGGTAAGGATAGCGACGGGCGCAGCGAAGTTGCGGAACTCCGCCAGCAGCACACCGAAGACCAACGCTAGCGCCAGCAGCAGCACGCGCAGCAGTTCGTTGAAGGACTGCTGCTGCTCCTGGTAGGTGCCGCCATACTCGACGCGCACAGAGGATGGCAGATGCATCTGCGCGACCACCTGCTGCACTTTCTTGACCGCGGTACCGAGGTCGGAGCCCTCCAGCCGTGCAGTCACCACGACAAGCTGCTGCAGATTTTCGCGGCGGATTTCGTTCTGTGGCGGCAACTGCTGGATGGTCGCCAGCGAGCCAAGCGAGGCTAGCTTGCCGGTGGCGCTGTTGAAGACGGTGTTCTGAATCGCATCGAGCGAGGTGCGTGTATCGTCCGGCATCCGTATACGAATTGTGTAGGGCCGCGCATTGGCAATCAGCGGAACGGTCGCCGCGACGCCATCGAGAATGGAGGTGGCATCCTCTGCGACTTCCGTCGGCGTAAAGCCCAGCCGGTCCGCTACCGTGGAGTTCACCTGGAAGTTCGTCGCCGGACCGCTGATCGTGTTGTCGATGCCGTTCTGCACTTCAGTCACGCCGGGGATTTTGCCGATAGCGTCGCCTACCTGCGGGCCCAGCTTCTGCAGCAACTGAGCGTCAATCGAGTAGAGTTTGACGTAAATCGGCTCAGGAGCGTTCGATAGATCACCAATCATGTCCTGCAGTGTTTGTATGAATTCGACATTCAGTGCCGGCTCAGATTTTTGGATCTGCTCATGGACATCCGCCATTACCTCGTCTATGCCGCGGTCGCGCT
>DATBCB010000008.1:0-13164 GCA_036270675.1 Acidobacteriaceae bacterium
CTCCTGCTTCAGCAGCCACGGTGCTGTGTGCTCGCTCTCCGACTTCAGCGAGTTCGAGCACACCAGCTCCCCAAAATCCGCCGTCTGGTGCGCCGGCGTCTGCCGCACCGGCCGCATCTCGTACAGCAGCACCTCCGCGCCCAGCGCCGCCGCCATCAAAGCAGCCTCCGGCCCAGCCAGTCCCCCGCCAATGACTCGTATCCGCATAACTGAACTGATTATAGGAAGCGCGCTGTCCGTTCCTTTTGTCCCTGTTCTTGCATCAGAGTGGGATGGGAATGACCGAACCACTCTCGCCTCGCTCGAACGGCGCCCGCTCCCGCGCCGTCGTTTGCCTCTCCGGCGGCATGGACTCCGCCGTCTGCGCCGCCCTCGCCGCCCGCGAGCACGAGACCTACGCCCTCCACTTCAGCTACGGCCAGCGCACCGAACAGCGCGAGCTTGCCAGCGCCCGTGCCATCGCCACCGAACTCAAGCTCGCGAAGTTCCTCCCGCTCTCCATTGATCTCTTCCGCATCATCGGCGGCTCCGCCCTCACCGACAGCAGCATCGCCGTTCCCAATGCGTCCCCCGAGGGCCCCGACCCCGACGTCATCGGCGCCAGCATTCCTGTCACCTATGTGCCCTTTCGCAACGCCCACTTTCTCTCCGCTGCTGTCAGTTGGGCCGAGGTGCTCGGCGCCCAGGCCATCTACATCGGTGCCGTCGAGCAGGACAGCTCCGGCTATCCCGACTGCCGCCCCGCCTACTACGAAGCTTTTCAGCAGCTCATCCGTACCGGCACCCGCGATGGCTCCATCCGCGTCGAAACGCCTCTTATCTCCATGCGCAAGCATGAGATAGTCCGGCGCGGCCTTGAACTCTCCGCGCCCTTCCATGTAACGTGGTCGTGCTATACCGGCAATCAGGCCGCCTGCGGAACATGCGAGAGTTGCATCCTTCGGCTTCGCGCCTTCGCCGAAGCAGGAGTCGACGACCCCATCCCCTACGCAACCGACTGGAAACAGACGGCCAACGCCCCAAAAGGAGAAAGAGTATGACGAAGAAGCTTTGGCTGGCCGCAGCCTTGATCACGCCACTGGCGGCGTTTGGCCAGGCCGCGCCCACCGGTTCCATCCACGGTCACGCGCAGGATCCCGCCGGTACGCCTCTGGCCAACGCCCAGATTCAGCTCTCCACCGACGGCAAGACCCCCTTGTACACCTTCAACGCCGACCAGAACGGCGACTACAAGGGCGAGAACATCAAGCCCGGCACCTACGTCCTCACGATGTACATCAAGGGGCCGAACGATGCCAACTACAAGCCGGTTGACCGCTTCCAGAACGTCAAGATCGATGCCGGCCAGAATGTCGCGCAGGACTTCGACCTCTCTCGTCCCGAGTACATTAAGACGCTCCCGCCCGAGCAGCAGAAGCAGCTTGCCGACTTGAAGTCCAAGAATGCCGGCATCCAGAAGGAAAACGCGCAGGTGAAGAACCTGAATGCCGACCTTGCAACTGCTCGCCAGGACATCAAGGACAAGAAGTTCGACGACGCCGCCACCCTGATGCAGCGGGACGCTACCGCCAAGCCGGATGCCGCCGTCCTCTGGGTCGAGCTGGCCATCGCGCAGAACGGCGAGAAGAAGTACGACGATGCCATCACCTCCGCCAAAAAGGCCCTCGAGGCCAACGCTGCCTCGAAGAAGCCCAGCCCGGAGATTGAAGGCGCCGTGAACAATACTCTCGGCGAAGCCTACGCCGCGAAGAATCAGATTCCCGAGGCAACCGCTGCGTACGATGCCGCCGCCAAAGCGCAGCCCGCCCAGGCCGGAATGTTCTATTCCAACGAGGCCATCGTGCTCGCCAAGTCCGGAAGCAACGCCGATGCCGTAGTCGCCGCAGCCGACAAAGCCATCGCCGCCGACCCCAACAAACCTGTCCCCTACTACCTCAAAGGCCAGGCGCTCATCGCCAAAGCCACCGTCGATCCCAAAACGAACAGGATCGTCGCACCGCCCGGCTGCGAAGAGGCCTATGAGAAATATCTCCAGCTCGATCCCAACGGCCCAATGGCCGCCGACGCCAAAAACATCCTCACCCAGATCGGCAGCAAGCAAGCCAAGAGTTACAAAGCCAAGTAGCTCGACTTCAGCAGTCCACCACGGCGCCGCCACAAAGCGGCGCCGTTTCATGTCTGCGGTAGAGGTTAAGAACCTCACAGGCGCACAATAAAACCCAAGTGGACACCATCCTCACCTACGCCGAAGCTGCTGCCCTCGTCCTCAAACAGGCGCAGCGCCTCGCGTCCGCTGTTCCGCGACAAACCGAGCGCCTCCCGCTTCTGGAATCTCTCCACCGCATCCTCGCCCAGCCCATCCGCGCCGATCGCGATCTCCCGCCCTTCCACCGCTCCACGCGCGATGGCTACGCCGTCCAGGCTGCAACGCTCACCGCAGGTGATTGGCTCCCGGTTGCCGGCAGCCTCCGCGCGGGTGAACCAACTCCCACGGCACCACTCGTATCCGGCGCCGCGCTCGAGATTATGACCGGTGCGCCTCTCCCAGAAGGCGCCGACGCCGTCGTCATGCTCGAACACGTAGAAATTGCAGAAGGCCGCATCCGCCTTCAGCCCAACCGCAAACTCCGCCCCGGCAGCCACATCGTTCCCACTGGCAGCGAAGCCAGCCGTGGCGATTCGCTCATCGCCGCCGGCACGCGCCTCACCGCGGCCCATATCGCTGCGCTCGCCGCCGTCGGAGCCGCTCACGTCGAAGTTTTCGCAAAGCCCCGGGTGGCCATTCTCGCCACCGGCGATGAGCTCGTCGGAATCGCGACCATCCCCGAGCCGCACCAGATCCGCAACTCCAACAGCGCATCGCTCGCGGCGCAGGTCACCCTCGCCGGCGGCCAGCCTGAGCCCCTCGGCATCGCCCGCGACAACCTCGACGACCTCCGCGCGCTTCTCGACATCGCACAAAAATCCTGTGACCTGCTACTGCTCTCCGGAGGCGTTTCCGCCGGCAAATACGATCTCGTCGAGCAGGCGCTCGCCGAACGCGGCGCCAGCTTCCACTTCACTGGCGTCCGCATTCAACCCGGCAAACCTACTGTCTTCGGCGAGCTCCAGCCGCGCGATACATCCGCCGCCCCGCTCCCCTTCTTCGGCCTCCCGGGCAATCCCGTTTCCACCATGGTCACCTTCCTGCTCTTTGCCGCGCCCGTCCTCCGCGCTCTCGCCGGAGAAGCCAACCGCGCCCCACGCTTCGCCCAGGCCACCATCACCGAAGCTGAGCCTGCAGCCGACATCACTCGCTTTCTCCCCGCCCACCTCGACGCGAACTGGGACCACGCCACCGTCCATCGCATCCCTTGGCAAGGCTCCGGCGATCTCGCAGCCACCGCGCAATCCAACTGCTTTGTGGTCCTGCCGCCCGACACCGCGGTTGAAGCATCGAGTGTTGTGCAATTGCTTCTGCCGTAGCCCCAACTACACTGGACGCTATGGCGAAGAAGGCGAAAAAGAATCTCTCCCACTACGACGCCGCCGGCCGAGCCCGCATGGTGGATGTGAGCGCCAAACCCGCGACCCGCCGCGAAGCCACCGCCTCCGCCTTCGTGGCGCTCTCGAAGGCCGTGCTCAAAGCGCTGCCGAAAAACCCCAAAGGCAATCCGCTCGAAGTGGCCCGCGTTGCCGGCATACAGGCCGCAAAGAAGACATCGGAACTCATTCCGATGTGCCACCCGATTCCGCTCACCTTGATCGACGTAATCACCACGGTGACAAATAAGGGCGTGGTCATCTCAGCGTCGGCCGCCACCACGGCCAACACCGGCGTGGAGATGGAAGCCCTCACCGCCGCGTCGGTCGCCGCCCTCACCATCTACGACATGTGCAAGGCCCTCGACAAATCCATCACCATCGAGCGCATTCAGTTGGAAGAGAAGTCCGGCGGCGCCAGCGGGGACTACACGCGAACCGATAGTTGAAAACTTACTCAGACAGCACGATCGGACAGCGACAGCCTCGCTACTCGCCAATGATGCCCCTCCCTGTCTCTGCACGCGCTGTCCTTGACGTCAGGCCTCCTCGCCACTATTGTGTAAGCCGTTACAAACGTTGCCTGAAAAGAGGCCCTCTTGCGCAAGACCCTTCTCGTCCTCGCCCTGCTCGCCCTTCCCTTTGCCGCGACCGCACAGACCAAGATCGCCGCCACACCCGCCATGGGCTGGAATAGCTGGAATCACTTCGCCACCCGCGTCAGCGACAAGGACGTCCGCACCGCCGCCGATGAACTTGTATCCACCGGCATGAAGGACGCCGGCTACATCTACGTCAACATCGACGACGCCTGGCAGGGCAAGCGCGACGCGAAGGGCAACATTGTCCCGAACAGCAAATTCCCCGACATGAAGGCCCTCGCCGACTACGTGCACTCGAAGGGGCTCAAGATCGGCATCTACTCCGGGCCCGGCCCCAAGACCTGCGGCGGCTACACCGGCAGCTATCAGCACGAAGAGCAGGACGCGAAGATGTACGCGCAATGGGGCATGGACTATCTCAAGTACGACCTCTGCAGCTATCACGAGATCATGCAGAAAGAAGCGCCAGGCGACCAGGTCAAGCAATATCAGATGATGCACGCCGCCTACGAGAAAATGCACAAGGCACTCCAAGCCACCGGGCGGCCTATCTACTTCTCGCTCTGCCAGTACGGCTGGGACTCCGTCTGGAAATGGGGCCCCACCGTCGGCGGCAATAGCTGGCGCACCACCGATGACATCCAGGACAACTACATGAGCATGTCCAACATCGGCTTCTCGCAGGCCGGTCTGTCGAAATACGCCGCCCCCGGCCACTGGAACGATCCCGACATGCTCGAAGTCGGCAACGGCAAGATGAAGTACAACGAGTACCTCACCCACATGAGCCTGTGGGCCGTCCTTGCCGCGCCGTTGCTCGCCGGCAACGACCTCTCACAGATGTCGGCCGAGACCAAATCCATCCTCCTGAACAAGGACGTCATCGCCATTGACCAGGACCCGCTCGGCAAGCAGGGCGACCGCGTCAGTGCAGAAGGCCCCTTTGAAGTCTGGTCCAAGCCGCTCAAGGATGGCTCGCTAGCCGTCGGCCTCTTCAACCGCGGCCACGACGCAGAGCAGATGTCGTTGCCGCTCGCGAAGCTCGGCCTCACCGCCAGCAACAAGGTCCACAACGTCTGGAATCCATCCGACAGCGGCCACGGTCCCTGGATGGTCCCCGAGCACGGAGTCGTATTACTCATCGTCAAGAAGTAGCTACGTCCGCGTTGTCATCCTGACCCTGAACGAGGGGAAGGGGAAGGGTGGCACCGCAAATCTCCAACATTGCCGTCATCCCGACCGGAGCGAAGCGAAGTGGAGGGATCTGCTTTGTAGGCCAACTCGGCCAAACATCACGACGTGAGCGACCAAAGGAAGCGAACCGATCAGCCCGCGCCGGAGGTGCTTTTGCCCGTGCGGCCAGCACCGCCGCAGGCGCTTTTGCCGCGGACGGCAAGTCCGTTAGCATAAACCCATGAAGCGCCTTCTCTCCCTCGCTCTTCTCGCTGCCTTGCCCCTCACCCTCCACGCCAAACCGAAGAGCGAACAATCGAAGCTGGCCGGCACTTATGCGGGCGAGACGCGAGCCAAGGATGAAACGCGCGCGCAGAGCCAGGACGGCACCTACGCCATCCGTCATCACACCATGACGCTCGACCTCGGCAAGGACGGCACCGCCACCCTCACCCAGTCACCCGACGCCACCAGTGAGATCACCAGCTTCGCCCACTGGACCATTGAGGGCGACACCCTCAAGCTCATCTTCGATCCGGTCGAGAAGCAGCCCACCCCCTCAACCATCACCTTCCGCTACGCGCACAAAACCCTGACGCCCGTTGTCTACAACCACGACCTGTGGCGAACTCTCCCGCCACCTCCGCTGAAATTCCAGAAGCAGCACGACGTCAACGGCAGCTATTAGCCAGCGCGTGCCCAGGTCCCGCGTCGGGATATGAATCAAACCAAACTCCAAAGCAGCGAAGGAGCTGCAGTCGGACGCGTAAACCGGCGCAACTCGGCCTCGAAAAGCTTTCAGATTCAGCAGCCGTAATGCCGCCCCTCCGGTTCCATTTGCGTGTCGATGCTGTCATCCCGCGTGAACGTCCGCTGGAAGAATGCGTCGTCCACCACATAGCATTCGCCGCCCTCCCCGCGTACCACCCAATCCCCGCGCCGCACATGCCGCAGCCCTCTGTCCGTCTGGATCGTCATAGGCATCGTGCATTGATTCGCATCCACAAGCAGCGGCCGGTGTGTTCTAAAAAGTCCCATACAGATTCGTGTTCCTCCACATCACCATCCAACGCCGCCCCGGATAAGGATGCTGTCGGAAGTCTGTTAAATCTGCGATAGGACGGATGCCTACGTCTCGCTTCTGAGATGTGGATCAACCCTCCACGCCTCGTCATCCCGACCGAAGCGAAGTGGAGCTGCTGTTCCAGGCGGGTCGTCCACCACACCCAACGGGAGCGGCCAAAACGAAGCGCACCCCAAGCAGCACGCGCCGCAGGCGCAATTGTCGCGGATGGCCAGCCAGGCGAAGAAAAAACGAATCCGCGGCGTTACAATAGCCCAATGCAGTCCGCACCACCTATCTCTCCAGCCGAAGCCCTCGCATGGGCCCACCCCGTCATTCAGGAGTGGTTTCTCTCCCGCTTCGGCTCCGCCACTGAGCCGCAGATCGAAGGCTGGCCGGCCATCCTCGCGCAGCGGCCCAGCCTCATCTCAGCCCCCACCGGCTCCGGCAAAACCCTCGCCGCCTTCCTCATCTGTATCGACCAGCTCTTTCGCAAGGCGCTTGCCGGCGAGCTCCAGCCGCATACGGAAGTCGTCTACATCTCGCCGCTCAAAGCGCTCTCCAACGACATCCGCAAGAACCTCGAAGAGCCTTTGCAGCAAATCCAGAAACTCGCGCTCGAGCGCGGCTATCTCTGCCCGCCCATCCGCACCGCCGTCCGCACCGGCGACACGCTCCCCGCCGAGCGCCGCGCCATGCTCAAGCAGCCGCCCCACATCCTCGTCACCACGCCCGAGTCCTTCTTCATCCTGCTCACTGCGGAAAAATCGCGTGCCAACCTCGCGCGCGTCCGCACCGTCATCGTCGACGAGATTCACGCCATGGCGGACGACAAGCGCGGCACGCATCTCGTTCTCTCGCTCGAGCGGCTCGATGCCCTCGTCTGCGGCGAGAACCGCCTCTCGCCCGGCAACATGCTCGCGGGCCTCGGCACGCCACCGCAGAGAATCGGCCTCTCCGCTACCCAAAATCCCATCTCGCTCGTCGCCGACTTTCTCTGCGGTACACGTCACCGCGACTGTGCCATCATCGAAGTGGGCCGTCGCCGCCAGTTCGATCTCGCTATCGAAGTGGGCAACGACGAGCTCAGCTCCGTCTCCACCAACGCCATCTGGGACGACGTCTACAACCGGCTGGCCGAGCTCGCGCTGGAACACCGGTCAACATTGGTGTTTGTGAACACCCGCTCCATGGCCGAGCGTCTCGCCTTCCAGCTGGGCGAACGCCTCGGCCACGAGAACGTCGCTGCCCATCACGGCTCGCTCTCGCGCAAACTCCGCCTCGAAGCCGAGCGCAAACTCAAAGCCGGCGAGATCAAGCTTCTCGTCGCCACCGCATCGCTCGAGCTCGGCATCGACATCGGCGCCATCGATCTCGTCTGCCAGGTGAACACGCCGCGCGCCATCGCACCTGCATTGCAGCGTGCCGGCCGCGCCGGTCACTGGCGCGGCGCGACGCCCAAAGCCCGCTTCTTCGCCACCACGCGCGATGACCTGCTCGAGCTCGCCGCCGTCATACGTGCCATAAAAGCGGGCGCGCTCGATCAGCTCGAAATCCCGCCGCAGCCGCTCGATGTCCTCATGCAGCAGATCATCGCCGCCTGCGCTTCTGAGCCCTGGGAGGAAGACGACCTCTTCATCCTCCTCACCCGCGCCTATCCCTATCGCGATCTCCCGCGCGAAACTTTTGAAGAACTCCTCTGTCTGCTCAGCGACGGCATCGAGTCGTCGCGCGGCCGCTACGGCGCATACATTCTTCGCGACCGCATCCACGGCCGCCTGCAGGCACGCCGTGGCGCGCGCTCCATCACCGTCTCCAACGGTGGCACCATCCCCGATACCGCTGTCGTCTCCGTCATCCTCCAGCCCGACGGCCACCAGATCGCCACGCTCGACGAAGACTTCACCATCGACTCCGGCGTCGGCGACGTCATCCAGCTCGGCAACGCCTCCTGGCGCATCTCCGCCATCGAAACCGCGGGCCGCATGTACGTCGAAGACGCCCACGGCCAGCCGCCCACCGTACCCTTCTGGCGCGGCGAAGCCCCGCAGCGGACCGCTGAGCTTTCGCGCTGGGTATGCGAATTGCGCGAAGATATCGCCGCCCGCACCATCGGCCTGCTTCCCGGCTACATCAGCCAATCCGACCCATCTGTCGCCACTGCAGTTACATGGCTCAATGACGAATGCGGCGTCAACGACGCCGGTGCCGAGCAGCTCATCGCTTACATCGTCGCTGGACGCGCCATCCTCGGCACCGTCCCCACCCTCACTACCATCGTCGCCGAGCGCTTCTTCGACGAGGGCGGCGGCATGCAACTCATCCTGCACGCGCCCTTCGGCGGCCGCATCAACAAGGCCTGGGGGCTCGCCCTGCGCAAACGCTTCTGCCGCGGCTTCAACTTCGAGTTGCAGGCCGCCGCCACCGACAACGGTCTCAACATCTCGCTCGCCGAGCAGCACTCCTTCCCCCTGGCCGACGTCTTCCAGTTCCTCACCACCCACACCGTCACCGAGCTGCTCGAGCAGGCATCGCTCGCCTCGCCCATCTTCAAGACCCGCTTCCGCTGGGATGCCACCCGCAGTCTGCAACTGCTGCGGTTTCAAAAGGGAAAGAAGGTCCCGCCGCAAATCCAGCGCACCCGCGGCGAAGACCTGCTCGCCAGCGTCTTCCCGCAAGCCGCTGCCTGCTTCGAGAACATCGAAGGGGATATCGAAATTCCCAATCACCCGCTCGTCCGCGAAGTCATGAAAGATGTCCTCGGCGAGGCCATGGACCTCGCCGGCCTCATCGATGTCATCGCAAAAATCCAGACCGGCGAAATCCACTGCGTCGCCGTCGACTCCACCGTGCCCTCCGTCTTCTCGCACGGCCTGCTCAACGCCAATCCCTACGCCTTCCTCGACGACGCGCCCATCGAGGAGCGCCGCGCCCGCGCCGTCAACATGCGCGGCATGGTCCCCGACAAACTCCTCGGCGAAGCCGGCCGTCTCGATCCCGACGCCATCCGCCAGGTCCGCGAAGAATCCTGGCCTGACATTCGCGACGAGCACGAACTCCACGATCTCCTTTACGGCCTGATCGTCGTGCCCGCGTCCATCCTCGACCATCCCCGCGCCACCGGCTGGCGCATCCTGCTCGATCGCTTACTGTCACACTCGCGAGCACAAATTCTTGCAAACACCCAACACGTCATAGCCGCCGAGCGAGAGGCCGACCACACCAAGCTCCTCTCCGCCACACCAGACCTGCCACTGTTACAAAAAGCTCTCCACGCCTGGCTCAACATCCTCGGCCCGCAAACAGCGCTGTCGCTCGCAGACCTGTTAGGCGTAAACGCATCCCACATCTTCACCGCGCTGGTAGCCATGGAATCGCAAGGCACCATCCTCCGCGGCGACTTCGAACACGACGACGCACCGGATATCGTGTCATCCCGACCGGAGCCGTCTTGCGCCAGCGAGACCCGCGAAGTGGAGCGATCTGCTGTTCTATCTGAATCGCCCACAACACCAGACGTGAGCGACCAAAGGGAGCGAACCCAGCAGCACGAGCCGCAGGCTCCGTTGCCCGAATGGCAAATTCAATGGTGCGAGCGCCGCCTTCTCCAGCGCATCCACAAGCGCACCATCCATACCCTGCGCAAGCAAATCGAGCCCGTAGCTCCCGCGCAGTACATGGACTGGCTCCTCCGTTGGCAACACCTCGCGCCGCAAGCCCAGCTCACCGGCGAGGAAGGCGTCCTCGACGCGCTGCGCAAGCTCGAAGGCTTTGAGGCCCCCGCCGTCGAGTGGGAGCGAAGTCTCCTCCCGCAGCGCGTCGCCAACTACGACCCGCGGGCCCTCGACACGCTCTGCATGGCGGGCGTTGTCGGCTGGGGCCGCATCTCGCCGCACCCGGCATTCCTCTCGCCGGAAAGCGGCGCGCCCCGCCGTGTGATTCCCACCAGCATGGCGCCCATCACCTTTTTCCTGCGCGAAGACGCCCACTGGATGGACGGCTGCCTCCGCTCGCGCGAGCTTCCGGAATCTGCGCTCGCCGCATGTCTGTCACCGCTTGCGTTACGTGTTCGCGCCCTGCTTGAGCATGCCGGTGCCGCTTTCGCCGCCGACCTCGCCCGCCAGTTCGCCACCCCCATCGCCGAGCTCCACAATGCGCTCTGGGAATTGGTCGCCGCCGGCCTCGTCACCGCCGATGGCTACGACAGCCTCCGCGCCCTCGTCGATCCACGCCGCAAATCCGCGAACGTCACGTCCTTCCGCATGCGCGGAGTGAACCAGCGGGCTCGCAACACCGCCGGGCGTTGGAGCCTCCTCGCCCCGCCCGCCCCGCAGGTACCCCTCGCCGATTCACGCGAGGCTAAAGAACAGAGCGCCATTGCTGCTGCCCAGCAGCGTGAGCAAGAGACAGAATCCGCCGCCCTCGTCCTTCTCTGGCGCTACGGCATCGTCTTCCGCGATCTCCTGGAGCGCGAAACCACCATGCCCCGCTGGCGGGAACTGCTCGGCATGCTGCGCCGCTTCGAAGCTCGCGGCATCGTACGCGGCGGCCGCTTCGTCTCCGGCTTCCAGGGCGAGCAGTTCGCCCTCCCGCAGGCCGTCGAATCGCTGCGCGAATCCCGCAAGCAAGAAATAGAAACCACCGTAGTGACAATTGCCGCCGCAGATCCGGCCAACCTCGCCGACATCGTCGTCCCTGGTGACCGCCCGCCCGCCACAGCCGGCCGGACAGTACAGTTCCACGGCGGCCACTTCGTCTCAGATCTCAGCGTAACTCGCGCCGAAATCGCGCCATCCTTACTCCAGCCCGCCCTCGCCGCGCAGAACACACCTGCGCAGCTCGCCCTCGGCCATGATTGACAAGGCGGAACAGATCACTCCACGCCCCATACCAAAGGAAGGCGAGGACTTCTACTGGGAGGGCCCCTACATGGTCTTTACCGCAGCGTGGCATCTGAAGCGCGGCTACTGCTGCGGCTCCGCCTGCCGCCACTGCCCCTACGGGCACGAGAACGTGCCGCTAAAAGCGGAGCGCTCCTCACAGTAGATCTGGAATCCGGCCGTAAATGATGCACCCTCACGCCCACTACCTCTCATGCTGGGAACCTACTCAGTGCATGCGCTCGAGCACCACTGCAGTGCTGTCATAATCGCCGCGCAGATCGAGTTGCAAGCCGTGGCTCATCCAGTAGCTACCGCTCGCTTCCTGCTGGGAGTGGAGTTGCTGAGCATCGAGCGGCCGCAGACGGTAGATCGCTTTGGGATCGAGGCCCCGGAGCCGAACCAGCGGATAGGGGTCGCCGAAGTTCTGCGAGTGCAGGTAGGCGAAGACGACTGCTTGTGTGCCATCGCTGGACACGTATTCGGTGGCCGCGCGCTCGCTGGGCGCGGCCGGGCGCGATGGAGCGATGAGCCGGTATTGCCGCCCCTGCTGGACCGTGGGACGGATGGACTTATAGAACGTAACCAGATCCTTCGCGGTGGCCATGTCGTCGGGGGTGAAGTTGTTGAGGTTGGCGCCGATGCCGAGCGAGCCTTCCATCGCAACCAGGAAGCGAAACTTGAGCGAGGTACGGCGGGTGCGCTGCGGGTCGGTAACCCAGGCCATCATCACGCCGGGGGTGTAGGCGTGGGTAAAGCCGTCCTGAATGGAGAGGCGGTCAAGCGCGTCGGTATTGTCGGAGGGCCAGACCTCCACGGTGTGGCGCAGGATGCCGAGGTCGACGCGGGCGCCGCCGCCGGAGCAGGATTCGATCTCGAGCTTGGGATGCTTCGCGTGCAGGCGATCGAAGATGGTGTAGAGATTCTGGACGTAGGCGACGTAGATCTTCTTCTGGTCGGCGACCGGTACGGCATCCCAGCCAGGCTCGGACCAGTTGCGGTTGTAGTCCCACTTGAGAAAGTCGATGTCGTTGTTCGAGACCAGCTCATCGAGCCAGTGATAGGTGTACTCCATCACATCGGGACGCGCGAGGTTGAGCAGCAACTGGTTGCGGCCCTCGGTGCGAGGGCGGTCGGGGAAGTTCATGGCCCACTCGGGATGCTTGCGATAGAGATCGCTGTCGGGATTCACCATTTCCGGTTCGACCCAGATGCCGAAGTCCATGCCCAGCTGGTGGACGCGATCGATCATCGGCTTCAGTCCGTTGGGGAATTTCTGCTTATTGACATACCAGTCGCCGAGCCCGGCGTGGTCGTTCTTGCGCTGGCCGAACCAGCCGTCATCGATGACGAAGCGCTCGACGCCAAGCTGCGCGGCTTTCTCAGCAAGCGCGATCTGGCCAGCTTCGCTGACGTTGAACTCGGTGGCCTCCCAGGAGTTGTAGAGGACAGGGCGCAGCTTTGGGTGCGGCGCGCCGGGCAGGATGACGCCCTGCTGGAAACGATGGAGGATGCGTGAGGCCGCGCCCATGCCGCCATCGGTGAAGCCGCCATAGAAGGGCGGAGTGATAAGCGACTCGCCGGGCGCAAGGCGGTAACCGAAGTCGAAGGGATTGTAACCGCCGGTGATACGAACCTGATGAACGGAGCTCTGCTCCATGGTGATGCGCCAGCTTCCGCTCCAGCCAAGCTCGCCGAAGTAGACGCCACCGTGCTCCTCATCGCCGGCGGAGTCTGGAGTTTCAAGCGCGAACCATGGATTCGCCTGGTTGCCAGTCGAGCCGCGGCGGCTTTCGATCACCTGGCTGCCGACATCGAGCGGCGCAGATTGCAGCTGCCACTCGCCGGCCCACCGGCCGGTGAGCCAGTGGGCGCGGTAGTTGCGGTTCTGCAGATTGGGCAGGCTCCAGGTGGCGCTGGCGGC
>DATBCB010000009.1:0-1702 GCA_036270675.1 Acidobacteriaceae bacterium
CCACCGGGCCTGGTGCACAAGTACGTCTTCACCGTCTATGCGCTGGATACGCAACTGAACCTGCCGCAGTCGACGACCTTTCCTTCGAATGCGGAGACACTGTTCCGCGCTCTGATCGACCATGTTCTGGCGCGGGCGAGCGTTACCGGTTTCTACGCTTCGACGCCGCGGTAAGTGAGCTGAGTGGGGCGGTCCGCTCCATGTTGGTCCGCTCCAGGCTTTACGCGGGTAATTGCGGCGTGGCTGCGATCAGGGCCTGCGTGTACGGCTCGCGCGGTGCGCGGCAGAGTGCATCCGCTTCGCCCTCTTCCACCACTTTGCCGCGCTGCATCACTACGATGCGATCCGCCAGATAGCGAACCAGCGGCATGGAATGCGTGATGAACAGGTAGGCCATGCCGTGCCCGCGCTGCAGCGTGCGCAGCAGGTTCACGATCTGCGCACCCACGCTTACGTCGAGCGCCGACACTGGCTCGTCGAGCACCAGCAGCTCCGGCTGCAGAGCCAGCGCGCGCGCTATGTTGATGCGCTGCCGCTGACCACCGGAAAACTCATGCGGATAGCGCGGGAGGGCGGAGTCATCGAGCCCGACGCTCTTCAGCAGCTCTGCGATCCGTTCGCGCTGCGCTTTGCGTCCGCGCGGCAGGTGCGCCTCGCTGCCGGCCAGCGAGGAATGGATGCGAAAGGGCTCGCAAAGAATCTGCTCCACACGCATGCGCGGGTTGAGCGCTGCGTAGGGATCCTGAAAAACCGGCTGCATGCGCCGCCGCATCCAGCGGAGCCGCGCGCCGCGTGCTTGAGCGACGACCGCGCCATCGAAGCGTACCTCGCCCGCGGTCGGCTCGATCAGGCCCAGCACCACGCGCGCCACCGTGCTCTTGCCCGATCCCGATTCGCCGACCACGCCCAGGGTTTCGCCGCGCGCGATCGTGAAGGACACCTGATCGACAACCAGCGCCGCGCCGGAGGATGAAGGATAGCTCTTCGAGATTGCCTGTACCTCAAGCAGCGCCATGCGCGAATGCTACCATCCGCTATAAAACGGAGCGCCATGTCACTCGATCGCCGCCATTTTCTTACTGTCTGTTCGGCCGCCGGACTCGCCGGCACGCTGCTGCCGGGCGCGCTCTACACGCTGGCCGCGCAGGCGGAGCAGCAGGGAAGCGAATCGCAGAAGCCGCAACCCATCGCAAACGAGATGCTTGAGACCGCAGCCACGCTTGCCGGCGTGCCGCTCACAGCAGAGCAGCGCGCCATGATGCTCGATGGGCTGAATCAGCAGCGCAAGTCGTACGACGCGATCCGCGCGCTGCACATACCGAACAGCGTTGCTCCTGTGTATGTCTTCGATCCGCTGCCGCCCGGCGCGACACTCGAGAGCGAGCACCATGCCATGCGTGTGAGCAAAGCGCCAGCGGTCGCGCGGGTTCCGTCGAATCTCGAAGATCTGGCGTTCCTCTCCGTGCGCCAACTCGCGGAATACGTGAGGACGAAGAAAGTATCTTCCACCGCGTTGACCGAAATGTATCTTGCGCGGTTGAAGCGCTATGATCCCATGCTGCACTTCGTCGTCACGCTCACCGAGGAGCGCGCGATGACGCAGGCGCGCGAGGCGGATCGCGCGATTGCAGCGGGCAAGTATCGCGGGCCGCTGCACGGGCTGCCGTGGGGTGCGAAGGACCTGCTTGCCGTAGAGGGCTAT
>DATBCB010000010.1:0-2396 GCA_036270675.1 Acidobacteriaceae bacterium
AAAATTTCCGTGTCCGCCTTTCACGCCAAACAGCTTTGGCAGTTGCGTACTCGCGAGCTGCAGCGCCACGCCGGCCTTGAAACCGATGAGGACAGTCTCCGAGACGAAGTTCACTACCGAACCTGCGCGCGCCAACCACGCGCTCAATGCGATCGCCGCCGTCAGCAGCGCTGTGCAAGCAGCCATCGCGCCGAAGCGCGCCGGATTGCCGCCAGCCATGCTTCCGAGCGACGAGCCAATGAGTAGCGAGATCGCGGAAGTGACGCTGATACATGTGTGCCGCGAGCTGCACAAAAGCCAGAATACCAGCCCGCCAAACAGGCACGCGTAAAGCCCCGCTTGCGGCGGCAAGCCCGCCAGCGACGCATCGCCCAGCGCCGCTGGCAGCACATACGCCGCCAGCGTAACACCCGCCACGAGATCAGAACGAAACCAGTGAGGTTCGTAGCTTCGCAGCCAGCGCGCCGCGGGGATCATCCCGCGCCACTGCCCGGCGCGTGCCGGCGCCTCCTCGCTCGCGGCTGGTGGGTTCATTTGCTGGAGTAACCGAGATTCAGGAGCTCGCAGGCGTGATAATTGTCGATCATTTTGAGGGAGCTACGGAGGGAGGGGATTGTCGACTTATTTTCTTTAACCCGAACCAAACGAGTACCGCACAAAGGAGGCAAACAAGCGCGGAGCAGGTGAACACCCCCGCGGCGCCCACCGAGAACGCGTGCCGGTAGGCATCGGCAAGTTGGGTGCGCACCGACTCAGGGATGGCTAGGCCGCCGCTCTCTGCTCCCTTCTGGACGGATTGGCGCAAGGCTTCCGTTGCGGCGGCAATCTCCTGGCGGGATAGCCCGCTGGGTTCCAGGCGTTGGTAATATGTCGTACGCGCGATGGCCAGAAGGAGGCTGCTTAACACCGCCGTTCCAAGGGCGCCGCCGATTTGCATTGCCGCTCCGTTGACCGCCGCGGCGCTGCCAGTCCGCTCCTTAGGCACGGCACTGAGGATGACGTCGGCTACGGGCGTTATGACAGCGATGTCGCCGACACCCAAGAGGCCCAGCGCGAGAAGCATTTGCCCGTAAGGCGTTTCCGGGCCCAGCGAAATCAGCAAGCTGCTGCCGGCAGCCATAAGCGCCAGTCCCCCCGCAATAACCTTTCTCGGTCCGATTTTCGTAGTCAGTTCCCCCGCCACGGGCGCGAACGCCGCGGCAGCAATCATCAGCGGCATGAGCCGCACAATCGCCGAGATCGGGCTCACCTTTTGCACGGTTTGCAGGAAATAGAGCAGCGGTAAAAGAGCGCCGCCGACGACCAGTGCGGCTAATAATCCGGCCGTGACGGCCACAGAGACGATGCGATTGCGAAAGAGCGTGACATCCAGTAGTGGATCCTTGGCCCGCCGTTCCCACCAGACGAAGGCAAGCAAGGCTCCGATGCCAACGGCGACGGATTGCAACACCCGCGGATGCAGCAGGCCGAGGTGGTTGATCTGAATGATCCCGAACACCAGCCCGAGCAGACCGGCAGCACAAGTGAGGGCGCCGATGCTATCCAGCCGCCGGCCCGCGGTTTTTGCGCCGTTTCCGGAGGCAAACAGAAATACCCCAAAGCCACCGAGGACGGCCACGGCGGCGGGCATCAGAAAGCCGGCACGCCAACCCTGCGCTTGCACTGCCAGGCCCGCAGCGAGCGGTCCGAGCGCCGTACCGAGCCCGGACAACCCGAGAAAGAGCCCGATGACTCGCGCTTGTTCTGCCTGACTGAACGCGCTGACGATCAACGCGAGCGCCATCGGCCCGATGGCGGCACTGGCCAATCCGTCGAGGGCGCGCGCTACCAGGAGCATTCCACCCGTCTGCGCGAACGCTGCGAGCAAGGATGCGCCTACCATGCCGAGGGCACCGAGCACGAGCACGCGACGCCGGCCATAGATGTCACCCGCAACGCCGCCGGCGAGCATAAAGGCGCCAAGCATCAGCCTGCCGAGGGTCACAGCCATTTGCATGACCGCGGAAGATGCACCCAGGTCGCGGCGCATCGGACCCAACGAAAGGTTCGTGACTGCGGTGCTCAGCTCGTTCGTGAGGCTGACCAGCACGCAAGCGGTAAAAAGCCACCAGCGATGCCCCTCTTGCGTGGCGGCCGCTGGCTTTGTGTCGGTGGCTTCGGCGCTCATAGCGACGCGATCTTTCGGGGTTGACTCCATGTAAGGGGGATCATTTTGCGTTAACGCTCCACGCAGGTACGTAGCGGCTCGCTAAGAGAATGCCATGTCCTGCAGATGAGCCGCCAAGGTGCCGTTGTGCGGCCCAATCTAATCTTTACAGAAACCTGCGGAAAATGTACGCTCTCCGTTATTACACTTTGGTCCCATAGCGGTGCGCAAGCCCAAATGACAGAATCAA
>DATBCB010000011.1:0-5066 GCA_036270675.1 Acidobacteriaceae bacterium
CCAGGTAATCGTTCACCGTCACGACGTGCACGCCCTTACTCGCGAGCGCGTTCAGATACACCGGCAGCGTAGCTACCAGCGTCTTGCCCTCGCCGGTCTTCATCTCGGCGATCTTGCCGGAGTGCAGCACCATGCCGCCGATCATCTGCACATCGAAGTGGCGCATACCCACCGCGCGCTTGCCTGCCTCGCGCACCACAGCAAAGGCCTCCGGCAGCAGCTCGTTCAGCGCCTCGGCCTCGGCAGCCTTGCGCGCATCTTTGTTTTCAGCGGTATCCGGAACATCTTTCAGGCGCTCCGCAAAGCGGGCCCGGAACTCGACGGTCTTTTCGCGCAACTCCGCGTCGGAGAGCGCCTGTATCTTCGGCTCCCATTCGCCGATGGCCGCCACCGTGGGCATCATGCGCTTGACGGCACGTTCGTTGCTCGTACCGAAAATTTTGGTCAATGCACTGCTGATCAAGGAGTTCCTCTGAGCCCATTCGACAATCCGGGGCTGGCTCCTTATTTTACGCGATTACGACGCACCATCGTCTGGGCGCGTGTGGGTGTAAAAAAAACGGCCGCCAGGCAGAAGGGGCCCGGGCGGCCAGGGAGAGAAGCGTGCGTACGCGCTCTAAAACGCGTAGCGCAGGCTGAACTGCAGTTGACGATCCGAGGCGTAGGTCTGGCCCTTGGTCGTCACCTGCCCAAAGGTGCCGCTGGTGGGATTATTCAGACTGCCATCGTTCGACGGGGTATCCCAGTTCGGGTGATTGGTGAAGTTGAAGGCCTCGCCGCGGAAGGTGAGCACGTGATTCTCATGCCCGGGGATGACGTGAAAATTCTTCTGCAGTGCCATATTCCAGCTCTGGAAGCCTGGAGCGTGGATCAGATTCCGACTGCCCCGTGGCGCCAATGTTCCAAAGGCTGCAGGCGCCGGGAAAGCTGTGGGATCGAACCAGTTGCCGCTGGTGCCAAACTTCTTCGACACATGCGGGGTCTTGGCCGCAGGCCAAAGCTGGCTGCCGGCCCCCGGACCAACACCCGCATAGTCGGTGCCGTTGGTCACGCTGAACGGCTCGCCGGTTTGCGCCTGGGTGGTACCCGAAATCTGCCAGTTCCCCAAGCTACCGCGGGCGAAGCGATTGCCCAGGTTGCCGCCATAGGGAATATCCCAGACGTAATTGACGACCAGCGTGTTACGGATATCGAAGTCGCTGGGACCGTAATCGACACTGGGGTTGTAATAGTCCGGCAATTGATAGCTCTGGTCTGAACCAAAATCCAGGCTCTTCGACCAGGTATAGGCGGCGCCGAACAGCAAGCCATGGCTGAGACGGCGACTGAGGTTCGCCTGCAGCGAGTGATAGATGGAGCGGCCCGCGTTGTCGATCTGCAGGATGCTTGAGAGGCCTCTGAAGGGGCGCAACGAATCCGGATTGATCGTTGAACCCGGTGCTATGGTTCCCGGCTGCAACTGATTCAACTGCTCCAGCTGCTGCAGGTGCAGACCGCGCCGCCCTACATAGGCCAGCGTGAAAGTAGCAAAGCGGGGAATGTCCTGCTCGAAAGCCGCATTCCATGCCCACGCGTTCGGGTTAGGAAAGTTACGCGGCTGCGTCGTCATGGATAGCGGGAGCCGGGGCGGGACTCCGCCCGTGCTACCGCCGGGATTGTCGACGCTCCCGCCGGTGACGAACGTCGTCGGCTGGAACGGCGCATTGCCGCCCAATTGCACCTGATCGCTGATGCCCAGCCGCTGCTCATATCTTCCGGCGCCGCCACGGATCACTGTGTTTGGCCCGATCTGATACGTAATGCCAACCCGAGGCTGGATATCTGTCCAGACGGTGTTGGAGTAGCCCGGATTTTTTCCCGTGAAGGATGCCTGTGGGTTAGCCAGGATATCCGCTGGCACGTGTCCATTTGCGGAGCTCGGAAAATGAGTGCCGGGAATGACGATGCCGTTATACAGATTTCCGCCAATGGCTACGCCTGTCGTCGGATCAATGACCGGAGCATCCGCCGGATTCCATGCTGCCGGATCGAAGACGGATTGGTTGCCCCAGGGCGCATAGTAGGGCCGCATTATGCTATAGCGCGCGCCGTACTCAATCACCATGTTCGGCTTCGCGCGCCAGGTGTCCTGCGCAAAGGCTTCATACATGTGACCGCGGAAGAGTGTATAGCTCTTGGTGCCGATCTCTCCGTAGGTATCGAAGAGCCCCAGTGCCGCATTGGCGACTCCCGCGCCGGAGCTGGGAAGTCCCAGACGCGTATCGGTGAAGCGGAACTGGCCGTTCTGGTTATTCGTCGAGCCCGGCGTGGTGCTGCTCACGCTGATTTGATCAAAGTTGTTCTCGCCGGAGTACTCCCAGAGCCCGCCGACCTTAAGCGTGTGATTGCCAATAACCTTAGTGAGGTTATCGGCGACATCGATGATCGGGCCGCCCGAGTGCGAAGGATACGGACCACCGTCGAGTGTCTGAAAATTCGACACATTGATAGTGGGAATCTTGTTCGGAATCAGCTTGCTTGCAGTTCCGTAAATATACGGAAAATTAATTCCATACAGCGACCGGTTAAACAGTCCGTTCGATTCGTCGTAGCTGATCGTGATGTGGTCGGCCGTCCCGGTCACGCTGGCCTCGTTCACCATCGTGGGGCTGATCGCCCAGGTGTAGTGCAGCGCCGCCGTCTGGTTGGGCCAGTGCCACTTTTCCGGCGTGCGATCGAAGTTGCCGGCGAAGGGAGTGATGTAGTCCAGATGATAGCTAAGGATGGAGAGACGCAGCCGGTGCGCCTCCGCCGGCACGTAGTCCACCACCAGCGTGTCCTTGCGCTGATCCTGCGGGTTCGGCAGCGACTCCTGCCAGTTGTAGGAGGGCGCGCTGACATTCGGAAGCGGGTAGGCATTTAGCAGCGCCAGTCCATTGGGACTCAACTGGTTTTGCGGAATTATGTTGCCCGGATACGGCTGCTTGGTAACCGGATCCACGATCTGGACCGGCTTCGAATAGAAAATGTTTGGCCCCAACAGCTCGCTGAAGTTGCCAGTGCGCATCAGCGCCGTCGGCACCGTCTGCTGCTGTGTCGGTGAGAGCCGATAGCGAACATACTCCTGCCCGACCAGGAAGAACAGTTTCTGTTTCGAGGTGTTGAAGTGCCCCGGAATATACACCGGACCGTTGAGGTTCCAGCCGAACTGGTTAAAGCGGAAGGCCTGCGGATGCTGGGAGAACGCGGGGTCGGGATTATTTTTGCGCGTCCAGGTGTTCGCGTTGAAAAACGAGTTGCGCAGATACTCAAAGGCCGATCCGTGGAAGTTGCTCGTGCCGCTCTTGGGAATGATGCGCACCTGACCGCCGGAAGTCCGGCCGTATTCCGCCTGGTAACCGGTGGTCAGAACCTGCACCTGCGACGTCGAGTCCACGTCCGCCACGCCCACGCTGTTGTTGTTCGAGCGCGTGCGCACCATGGGTGCGCCATCCCAGGCGAGAAGGTTTTCCTCCGAACGCGAGCCATTCACGTAGAGCGTGTTGTCCAGCGAGAAGTTGAAGGACGACATTGGCGCATTGCGCGTGACGCCTGCCTCCATCTGCGAAAGATAGAGGGGATTGCGGCCGTTGAGCTGGATCGATTTCACCTGTTCGGCTGTTACCAACTGGCCCACCGAAGCCGATTCCGTCTGCAGCCGATTCGCGTTCGCCTGCACGGTCACGGTGGTGCTGGTGTTGCCGGACTTCAATGCAACGTCAGCACGAGCGCCAATGCTCGGATCCAGATGGACTCCCTGCTGCACCGCGGTCTGGAAGCCTTGCGCCTCTACGCTGACGGTGTATCCGCCAGTCGGGAGGTTGGTGATGGTATAGGCGCCCACGCTGTTCGTCTTAACCGTGCGTGTCGCGTTGGTGGATTCGTTCCTCACCGTCACTGTGGCGTTGGGAACGACGGCTCCGCTGGAATCGGTGACCGTGCCGGAGATCGAGGAAGTATCGGACTGTGCCAGCGCGCGCGTGCCGCTGACAACAATAAGAGGAACTGTGGGGAGGAGTGCTGCGAACAGGAGAGCCCTGCTCACAGCGCGGAAGTTAGGCATGGGGGAGCCTCCGAGCTGCAAGTTGGTTGCGGGTGCATTCCCGGTTCAGTTGCAAAAATCTGGGAACGCTACCACGGCTCACCCTTTTATGTCGTCGATGTATGTACTGTCAAGTTAGCGGCCCACACCCATGTTGATAGCGGCATTATTAGCAGAGATGGACAACTCACCATCCACAGCCCGCATCCCCACGCCTATTTTGCTCTCGGGTGCGTGCGGTCATACACCTCCGCCACCTGCCCGACCGTGAGCTGCGTGTAGCGCTGCGTGGTGGAGAGCCGCTCATGTCCCAGCAGCTCCTGGATCGCCCGCAGGTCGGCGCCCTCCTCCAGCATGTGTGTGCCAAAGGCATGGCGCAGTGTGTGCGGATGCGTCTCCGGAGCCATGCCATGCGCCAGGGCCATACGCTTCACGATGCGTCCGACCGAGCGCGTCGTCAGCCGAACGCTGCCCTTCGCTCGCGCCGTCTTCACTCTGGCCGTCTTGACTCTGGCACTAATCAGCAGCGCGTCCGTCTGCTTACCCGCCGCTGCCAGCCGCGCCGTTCGCTCCGGCAGGTACGCGCGCATCGCTGCCGCCGCGGCATCGCCAAACGGCACCAGCCGCTCCTTCGCGCCCTTGCCGCGCACCAGCAGTGTCTCCGCCGCCCAGCGGACATGTTTCAGGTCCAGCCCCACCAGCTCCGCATTGCGGATGCCGCAGCCATACAGCAGCTCAAAAATCACGGCATCGCGCGCCGGCCAGCCCGACGCATCTTCATCGACCGCGTTGCTGTCGAGCGCGCGGTTCATCTGCTCGATCGTCGGCACGCGCGGCAGATGCTTGGGCAGCTTCGGCGTCGCCACCAGCGCTGCCGGGTTCTGTGGCACATGTCCCATGCGCGCCAGCCACTTGAACCACGATCGCACCGCCGCCAGCGCTCGCGCGGCAGAAGCCTTCGACAGCCCGCGCCCGTAAAGCTCTGCAAGGTAAGCGCGGATGTGCA
>DATBCB010000012.1:0-25142 GCA_036270675.1 Acidobacteriaceae bacterium
CCGCATGGATCACGACGCGATCCCCCAATTCTGTGCCTGGATAAAGCACCACACGCGGATAGAGATGGCAGTTTCTGCCGATACGCACGCCCTCGCCAATCACGACTCCGGCATCGATGCGCGAATATGCACCGATCACCGCGCCCTTTTCGATCACGGCATTGGGTCGAACGAAGAGGCCCTCGCCCAAGGAGGCGCCGGCGTGGACGTGGGCCGACAGATGGACACCCTGCTCGAGATTCGCCGGAGCGAGCAGGCCGGCCGCACGGGCAAAGGCGAGCTTCGGATGGCGCACCAGCAGCATCGGCTTACCCGGTCCAGTGCCGGCGAGCTGCGGGGAAGTCACGATGGCGCCGGCATGGCTGGCATGTGCCAAGGCAAGCGCACTCTCGCTCTCTGCAAAGACAAGCTGGCTCTCGCCGGCATTCGCAGGAGCCGCGACACCCTCGATCTCGATGGTCGAACCGTCGCCAGCGCCCGCAGGCAATACGAGCTCCGCGTCGAGCTGCGCGGCGAGATCAGAGAGACGCATGTCGTCAACTATAGAGCGAGGGCTCACCCGCCGGGCGTGTCTTCCATCGGCGATGCACCCAGAGCCACTGTTCGGGATAGCGCCGCACCCAGGCCTCGATGGCCGTGGTGCAGAGCTGTGTGTTGGTCACCATGTCCTGCTCGTCGTTGCCGGTGCAGATGAGTTCGAGGCGCTCCCCAAATTCGAGCACGTACTTTTTCTCTTCCTCTCGCCAGGTAAGAAATCCCGGCAGCATGGCGGCTCCGGTGCGCATACCAACACGCGCGAGGCCAGAGGCGGTGCACGCAGGTGTGCCAAAGAAATCGACGAAGACGCCCTGCGGCGGCGTCATGTTGGTGTCCATCAGGATGCCTACGGTATCGCCGCGGCGCATTGCACCCAGCAGGCCGCGTGCGAAGTCGTCCTTGTGCAGCACCGTGTTGCCATGCAGGCAGCGGATGCCGTTCACCAGGCGATCGACCAGCGGATTGTCCAGCCGCCGGATCACCATGCTCATGGGATAGCCCATGAGCGAGTGATAGAAGCTGGAAAGCTCCCACAGGCCGAGATGTCCGGTGACCACCAGCACCCCTCGCCCCTGATCGCGGGCTGCCAGGTAATGCTCCAGGCCCGCGTAGCGGATGGTGCTGCGGGTGCTCTCCGGGGTGTAGCGCGCCATCCGGCAAAACTCGGCGAGATGCAGTCCGAGATTGCGATAGAGTTGCCGCAAAGTGCGCGTCCGCCATGCAGGGTCGGATTCCGGATATGCGATCTGGAGATTGCGTTCGCCCGTCCGCCGCAGCCTGCCGGTGAAGGCAAACGCGACAGCACCCAGGCCTGCGCCGACAGTGCGTGCGAAGCTTCGCGGCAGCGCACCCAGCGCGCGCACCAGCACCCACACGATGATGAACTCGAGCCTCTGACGCATCCCTAAGGAAGAGTTACTACGATACTGCCTGTTTCAATCTGCAAATCCGGAATCAGGCTATCCGCGACTATATCCGGATTTGTCGCAGTTCGGATTTGCTGCAATCCGGATTTGCCGCACCGGGCGCCTCTCCCGGGAAAAAACCAGGCCCGCCATGGGAACGGCGGGCCTGAGGCACTGCGTTGCGGATCGAGTGAAGGTAGTTTTTATCGTGAGTCCTCTATTTTGACTCCTGGGTGGAGTGGAAGTATTTCGCCACGGTGCGCACGAACGGCTTCGCCGATTCCGGCACTGGAACGTTGCCCTTCAAAATCGATTCGAAGGAATGGTTCTCGCCGTTGTAGAAGGTGGTCGTGTCCTCGGTGTTCTGCGAGACGTCATCGCCGGTCAGGTCGATGCCGGCAAAGAGGCCCTTGGAACGCGAGTAGGTCAGCAACTCCGCATTCAGCTTCCAATCCGTGCCCGCCTGCGCGTTACGGCCAACCGGGCCCGCAGAGGCGGCAACATCCCCACCCAGCTTGACCTTGTTCTTCAGCAGATCCTGAAGGCCCTTCTGGTTAACCGCCACCATGACCAGGTCCGTTGCCTGGCCACCGATCTGGAAGCCAACGCTGCCGCCCGCGATGCGAATGAAGACCGGAGCGCTCCAGCCGTGCGGGGTCCGGCAGGTGACCACGCCCTGGCCATACTGGCCGCCCACTATAAAGGCGCCCTTCTTCATGCTCGGCACCACGGCGAGGCATGTAGCCTTCTGGGTAATCTCATCCGGAATGGACTTGTCCGGTACGGACTCGACCTCCGTAATGACGCGTTCAGCAGCCGCGAGCCTGGCATCCAGGTCGGATTTGCTCGAAGCCGCAGCGGCAGTGAGGCTTGCGCCTGCAAACCCGAGTCCCACAACGACAAGACCAGCAAGAAACTTTTTCATGTTCGCTCATTCTCCAATTGTGTTCGCGGACGCTTGTCCGCATGAATAGGTTTGGATGTCCGCCGCCCGGAATGGCCCAAATAGCGGTCATCACTGGACTTCGCTCATCTACGGATTGATGAGATGCAAAGGGGAGCCCGCAGGAAAGGTAGCACGGGGAAAAATCGCGGAAGGCGTATCCGGGTGAACATCGGGTGAACATGGGGGCAAAAAATGAGGGGTGCGACCGGCTTCAATGGCCTTTCGCGCCCCATCCCCAGATCTGCGTTGTTCTGATTACCATCAGACACCTCACACGGTTACGTGTCAAACTTTGGAGCGTTAATATTGATTACCTAAGTGTGACATTAAAGCTTGGGAAGAACGATCCCTTGCTGCTTTTGATACTTGCCTTTGCGGTCGGCGTAGCTGATCTCGCACACCTGGTCGGATTGGAAAAACAGTATCTGGCACAGCCCCTCGTTGGCGTAGATCTTCGCCGGCAGCGGGGTTGTATTCGAGATCTCGAGGGTGACAAACCCCTCCCATTCCGGCTCAAACGGAGTGACGTTCACAATGATGCCGCAGCGGGCGTAGGTGGACTTGCCTACGCAGATGGTGAGGACATCCCGCGGAATCTTGAAATATTCCACAGATCGCGCCAGCGCAAAGGAGTTGGGCGGAACAATTACCGACTCCGCCTGGACAGTGACAAAGGAGCGCTCGTCGAACTTCTTGGGGTCGATAACGGCGCTGTTTACATTGGTAAAAATCTTGAATTCGTCCGAGACCCGGAGATCGTAGCCGTAGGAGGAAAGCCCGTAGGAGATCACGCCCTCCCGCACCTGTTTTTCGCTGAAGGGGGCGATCATGCCCTGCTGCAGCGCCTGCTCCCTGATCCAAATATCGCTCTTGATTGCCATCCTGCTCCTTGCCCAATCGGGTGATGAGGGTCCGATACCGTTCCGCAATCGCTAATGGAAGCTCGCGCAGCTTTTCCGTAAGAAAAGCTGCAGTTCGCCACCGCTGGCCGAACCCCAGTATTTGTGGAAACGGTATAACTTACAGATCAATTTAGGTTTCGCGGCACTTTCTTCTTCGAATCTGCATCTTAATAGGGCACTATCGAAGATGACAACGCCGGGTTCGTCCCCGTCAAAATCAACAGCATAGTGAACCAATTCTCTGGAGAATGCCTTGATCAAGCAAGACATCGTGCACCGGGTGATTGAACGGACGGGCCTCCCCCGCAACAAGGCTGAGGCTGCTGTCGACACCATCTTTGAAAGCCTGAAGAAGGCGCTGGCCGCTGGGGAGCGCATCGAGTTGCGCGGCTTTGGCGTCTTCAACGTGCGCCCCCGCAAGACCGGCATCGGCCGCAATCCGCGTACCGGCGCGGAGGTCACCATCACTCCGGGCAAAGCCGTGCGCTTCAAGCCCGGAAAAGAGCTCCACCTCATTGATTGACGGATTGACGGATTGACGGACTCGCCGGCCGAGCCGACT
The DNA here is from genome assembly GCA_036270675.1 of Acidobacteriaceae bacterium. GTDB lineage: Bacteria > Acidobacteriota > Terriglobia > Terriglobales > Acidobacteriaceae > KBS-83. Next base: position 3,853 of record DATBCB010000012.1, read on the forward strand.
GCGCCTGCGGCGTGTTCTTGTGGGTTCGCTTCCTCTGGTCGCTCACTTCTGATGGTTGTGGGTGACGGCCGGGACACTGCAGGTCCTTCTCTTCGCTTAGAGTTATAGTCGCAACGCGATCACATCAAGCTGATTGCGTCCATATCGAAGACCAGACCGCCGCGGGGAATGCCGGCTTTCTCCGCGTGGTCGCGTGCGGCACGGAGCGCGCGGGACAACACTTCGCGGCGCTCCGCTTTGAGCAGCAGGTGGAAGCGGTAGGTGCGCTTGATCTTCGCGATGGGTGCTGCCGCTGGACCGAGCACGCGAATGCCCGGCAGCTCTGCCGCTTGAAACCACTTGCCCAGCGCCGCCGCCCAGCCCGCGGCCTCTTCCATACGCGCGCTGCGCACCAGGATGTTCGCAATCACGCCGTAGGGCGGATAGTGCATCCACTTGCGATACTTCAACTCCTTGGCCGTGAAGCCGCGATAGTCATGCGCTTGCGCGCACTGGATTGCGTAGTGCTCCGGGTGATAGCTCTGCACTACCACGCGCCCCGGCGATTCGCCACGGCCCGCGCGCCCGGAGACCTGCGTCAGCAACTGGAAGACGCGCTCCGCCGCGCGAAAATCCGGCAGGCTGAGCGCGTAATCCGCGCCCACGACTCCGACCAGCGTGACGCCGTGAATGTCGTGGCCCTTCGCGATCATCTGGGTGCCGACCAGCAGGTTGATCTCGCCCGAGTGCAGCCGCGTGAGCAGCCGCTCCATATCGTGCCGGCTGCGCACCGTATCGCGATCCATGCGGCCGATGCGTGCATGGGGAAAGATCTCCTGCAGGCGCTGCTCGCCCTGCTGGGAGCCGGCGCCGAGAAAGTAGAGATGCTCGCTCCCGCACTTGGGGCAGAGCTTGGGCACGGTGCGGCGAAATCCGCAGTAGTGGCACTCCAGGCGCTGACCGGCGCGCGCGTGAGCATCTGCTGTGGAGAGCGAGCGCTCGTGCGTGATGGCATCGGCACAGTCTCCGCAATAAAGCTCACGGTTCGGGATCGAAGGCTCCTGAAAGGCCACTGGCCTGTGGTGGGTTAGCGCGATGGCGCAGTTCTCGCATTCCAGCCGCTCACCGCAGGCACGGCACATCACGACAAACGAGTAACCGCGCCGGTTGAGCAGGATGATCGCCTGCTCGCCGCGTGCGAGCGTGGCCTCCGTCTCGGCGATAAGATGCCGCGAAAAAAGCTGTTCCTGTCCGGTCTCCTGAAACTCCTGCCGCATGTCGATGAGCTCAACCTCGGGCAGCGGACGCTGGTTCACACGCTCCGGAATCTCGATCAGCGCGTAGCGGCCGCGCTCGGCGTTATGCCAGCTTTCGAGCGATGGCGTGGCCGAGCCCAGCACCACCGGCGCTTCTGCCAGTTTCGCGCGCATCACGGCTACATCGCGCGCGTGATAGCGCGGGTTCTCTTCCTGCTTGTAGGAGGAGTCGTGCTCTTCGTCAACGATGATGAGGCCGAGCCGTACGGCAGGCGCGAAGATCGCCGATCGCGTGCCCACAATGATCCGCGCCGCGCCGCGCCGGATGCGATGCCACTGCTCGGCACGCTCCTCCGGAGTCAGGGCGGAGTGGAGCATCGCGACCTCGTCACCAAAAGCATGGTGCAGTTGCGCAGCGGTCGCCGGAGTGAGTCCGATCTCCGGCACCAGCAGGATGGCGGAGCGGTCCAGATCGAGCGCGCGCTGCATCGCCGCCATATACACCGCTGTCTTGCCGGATCCAGTGACGCCATAGAGCAGGTCGGCGCGAAAGCCGCCAGCGGCGAGCTGCTGCGTGATGACCTCAAGTGCCTGTTGCTGTTGCGTATTCAGCGCGAACGACTGCGCGCGCAGTCCGCTGAGATGGAAGGCCTGCGGGCGCTCCTCGATACGGATGAGTTCGCGTCGCACCAGTGTGGCGAGCGTCGACGGTGGCACCGGCAATCCACGCAGTCCCGCGACCGGCATCGTGCCGCCCGCGCCGGCGAGCGTCGCGAGAATCGTCTGCTGGTTCTCATTCAGTTTCGGCAGGCGCTCGACTTCCATCAGAACGGCATACTGCTCGAGCCGGCGGGCATCGCGTGGCGCGGCTACGGCCTCGCGCGTGATCCACTTCTTGCGCACCATGCCGTCGATCAACTCGCGGCTGGCGCCGGTGGCGCGCATTAACGTTGCCCGTTTTGCAGGGTCGCCACCCAGCAGATGGTTGAGCACGGCATACTCTGCCGCCTGCTCTTCGGGTGCGCGGCGCGTGCGGCGGCTGCTTCCCTGCTCGGCACCGGACTGGAGTGCGCGCTCACCCGCCTCCGCGATGCGATAGACGACCTGCCTGCGCACCTCAGCTACCAGGGGCAACATGGTGCGCAGCACCTCGCCCAGCGGCGCTAGATAGTATTGGCTGATCCAGCGCGCGAGCTCGAGCAATTGCGGTGAGACGATCGCCTCCTCGTCGAGGATGCGCTCGATGGTCTTCGCTTCGACCGGCGGCGGATCGTCGTGCAGGCGGGTCACGACCCCGATCAGTTTCTCATTGCGAAACGGGACGATGACGCGGCCGCCCAGCGGCGGCGGATGCGCCGCATCGATGCGATAGGTGAAGTGCACATCCAGCGGCACGGGCACTGCGACATCGCAAAAGGCAGCCATCTGTGGCGAGGGTATCAGGGGGCGAGCACGACCGCAGTGAGATCAGATTCCACAGCGAGCTCGCTGCATCCGATTCATTGGCGCAGCATCTAGACGGCTGATTGGAGATGGGCACAGAAGACGCGGCTCCGATGGAGATTCCGGACGGCGCAAAGACCAGCGTGCAGCTTGCACTGCTGCCTGCCAGCGGCCCCACCAGCGGATATTTCCACATGGGCGAAGCGCTGCCCCGGTAAGGACAGAGGCGCGCTAGGCCTGCGGGGCGCGCGACGGCGCCTTGAGCCCTAGCGCGGACATCGCCATCTGCAGGTCTTTCCATGCTTCCTTCTTCTGCGTGGGATCGCGCAGAAGATATGCCGGATGGTAGGTGACCACTGTCTGAATGCCGCGGTAGTCGTGAATGCGGCCGCGCATGCTGCCGATGGATCCCCGCATGCCGAGCAGGTAGGTCGCAGCAGTCGCACCGAGGGCAACCAGCACGCGCGGGCGCACGATTTCAATCTGCCGCTCGAGAAACGGCGTGCAGGAGCGCGCCTCATCCGGCTCGGGCTTGCGATTCTGCGGCGGCCGGCATTTCACAATGTTGGCGATGTACACCTGCTCGCGTTTCATCCCCATCGCCACAATCATGTTGTTCAGCAGTTGTCCGGCGCGGCCGACGAAGGGCAGCCCTTGCGCGTCTTCGTCCGCACCCGGCCCCTCGCCCACGAACATCAGTTGCGCATTCGGGTCGCCATCGGCGAAGACGATCTGGTTGCGGCCCTCTGCCAGACGGCATCGCTGGCACTCTCCGAGCAGTTCGCGGACTGCGCCAAGTGCGGCGGCACGCTGCTCCGCAGGCAGAACGGGACCGAAGGAGACGAGCGCTGGGACTGGCTGATCGCTGACTAATGTGCGACGTGGAATGGCCTTCTCCTCTGGTCCGGCTGGTCCGGCGGGTATCGATGGCGATGCAAGCGGGGCTGGATGCGCGGCTTCTGCTGGGGCGGGCGCAGCAATTCCCGCGTCCTCGGGCTCAGAATCCGAAACGAGGATCTCATGATCCGCTACGACCGTTCGAGCGACGTCCCGGCGATAAAAGTCGTAGATGCCAAGCTCGCGGTAGAAGTCGAGACGCGCGGCGAGTTCCTGCAGGGGGGATTTCTGAAGCGTGTCCGTCATCGTTGCTGCCGCGATGGAGCAGCCAGCGGCGCGCTCTCATCCAAAATCGAAGCCGGGCGCCGCAGCGCGCGCACCTCATCCAGGATGCGGTCCGCGAGGTCGCGCTTCGACATCTCCGGCAGCTCGATCGCGGTGTGCCGGGTCAGGAAGGTGGCAGCGTTGCGATCGGAGTCGAAACCCACGCCGGGCCGCCCGACATCGTTGAGCACGAGAGCGTCGGCGCCCTTGCGTAGCAGCTTGTCGCGGCCGTGTTGCAGATGATCTTCCGTCTCCGCCGCAAAGCCGATGACTAGAGTTCCCTCTGGTCGGATCGCAGCCACTTCGGCGAGGATATCGGCCGTCGGCTCCAGGTCGAGCTGAATCGCCTCCCGCCGCTTGATCTTCTGCACGGCAGGCGCCTTGGGCCGATAGTCCGAGACAGCGGCCGCCTTGACCACGATCGTCGCCTCGGGAAGCCGCTCCAGGACCGCGGTGCGCATCTCCTCCGAACTGGTGATCTGGATGAACTCGACACCGGGTGGAGGTGTCAACGGCGAGATACCGGAGATGAGGATCACGTGTGCGCCGCGGGCTGCCGCGGCCTCAGCCAGCGCATAGCCCATCTTCCCGCTGGAGCGGTTGCCGAGATAGCGCACCGGGTCGATGGCCTCGCGCGTGCCGCCTGCCGTCACCATGACAGTGTCACCGGCCAGGTCGCAGCGAGGAGGGCTGACCCGGCGGTCCAATTGTTCAAGTACCACTTTCACAATCAGCTCTATCTCTGCCAATCTACCCGGACCAACCATGCCGCAAGCGAGATCCCCCACCCCCGGCGGCACGATGTGCACACCGCGATCCGCGAGGATACGGAGATTGGCCTGGGTAGCTGAGTGCGCCCACATCTCGCTGTTCATGGCTGGAGCAACCACCACCGGCGCGGGTGTCGCGAGATAGAGGGTGGTCAGGAAGTCGTTGGCGAGGCCATGGGCGAAGCGTGCCAGAAGATCGGCAGTCGCCGGCGCGACGACAAGAAGCTCAGTGGACTGAGCTTCGGCAATATGCTCGATGGCAGAATCGACGTTGGGCTCAGAATGCTCTGTACCCCACAGGCCGGTGATGACCTTGTGCCCGGTAAGGGCAGCGAAGGTGAGCGGCTGTACGAAGCGCGTGGCCGACTCGGTCATCACGACGTGAACATCCAGCGCCTTGGCCTGCAGCGCGCGCACCAGTTCCGCCGCTTTGTAGGCAGCGACTCCGCCAGAGACACCGACCGTGACCTTCATAGAGCATTTCTCCTGTTTCGGTGAACAGTGGAGTGCCACTCGGCGTGGCCTTTCTTTGCGGAAAGGCCACGAAAACGATTGCTCGACCCTCTACGCATACAGGAGAGATGCTCTACCAGGAGAGATACTCTACGGTCGATTTTACGTCGCTGTCCGACAAGCGGGCTGATCGTCCGCTAGCGGAGAAAAGTGTTCACCGGCGCATCGCCGATCTGCGCCTTTGGCTTGTCCCGATAGCCGACAAGGCCCGCATCCAGTTCGTCCTGGGCGACCCGGCAGGCCTTGGCCGAATGCGTGTTCAGCAGCGGCTGCGAACCGCTCTGCAACTGGCGAGCGCGGCGAGCGGCCACCAAAACGTAACGATAGTTGCTATCGAACCCGTGTTTGATTTCCATACTCTGACCTCCTAAGCGTTGCTCTCTCTTAACGTGTGCGTGCCGGTTCCGTAACACCGAACGCCGTCAACACTGGAATGACCCGGTCCATCGCGTGACTGCGACGGCACCGCTCGGCGATTGCCAGCAGCCGGTTGGTGTCCCGGGCTCCGGCACCCCCGGACGGCTGTCCGCGATGGTACCGCTCACTCGCAACGATGGCTTCCAGCTCTTCCACGGCCTGGGCTAGCACATCGTTGACGAGAATATAGTCATATTCGTCGTAGTTCTCAATCTCTACGCGGGCCGTGGCAAGACGGCGCTGGATCTTCTCTTCCGAGATTTTGCCGTCCGCCCGGCTGCGGCTGCGGAGACGCTTGTCCAGATCCCCCGGCGTGGGCGGCATTATGAAGATACTGACCGAGTCGGGCATCTGCTGCCGCACCTGTGCTGCGCCATTGACATCAATGTCGAGCAGCAGATCGTTGCCATGCTTCTTGGCATCGGTGAGTGATTGGCGCGCTGTCCCGTAGAGTTCGCCGAAGACATCTGCCGACTCGAGAAACTCATTCGCCTCCCGCATGCGCTCGAAGGTCGCGCGGTCAATGTAGTGATACTCGCGGCCCTCCTCTTCAGAACCGCGCGGCGGACGCGTGGTGTAGCTGATGGAGAAGTCCAGCCCGCTGACATACGAGCGCAATTCTTTAACGAGGGTGGATTTTCCTGAACCTGAGGGAGCAGAAATGATGTAGAGGATGCCTGCCAAGCGCGCTCCGGGTTACCTCGCCCCTCGGTACCGCGACGACGGGGGGAGAATGGATACGGCGGAATTCGCAATCGCCGGATGTTGGGGTGGGGCCATGACTGTGGGATACACCGGTGCATAAAGAACCGGCGCCGCAGGCCGCGTACATGCCCAGACGAGGGAGATTACCCAGCCGATAAAAGTCCAGCCAAAGAAAAGATTTACGAGAAAGATGGCCAGCGTGTTCGGATGATTTCGGGACTTTGCGACCAGAGTAGGCAGGAAAAGAAGAGCGAGGGCAAACGCGAAACCAGCGAGCGTCCCGAGGGCGACAAATGCGCTTAGCATCTCTGGCTCCTCTCCATGTTCATCGAGAGCGGTTCATACAAAGCGAAGGATTACTTCGATTCTCGCATGAGAGCCGCCGAACACCAATGGCGAACCGGACCCCGGCTACGGCTTTCGTGGGAGGCGGGAATCCATTGCTCCGGTCCGCCTTATTCAAGGTTCTGCACCTGCTCACGCGCCTTCTCGATCTCCGACTTCAGCCCCAGCCCTATCTCCGTTACCTGGGTGCCGGCGCCGGCAATACCGGCCGTCTTCGACAGCATGGTGTTGGCCTCGCGATTCATCTCCTGCAGCAGAAAGTCGAGCTTTTTGCCCAGTTCCCCGCCCCCGTTGAGCATCTGGCGAAAATGCTCGACGTGGGCCCGCAGCCGCGCCAGTTCTTCGCTTACATCGCTTCGGTCCGCGAGAACCGCCGCCTCCTGCAGCAGCCGTTCCCGGTCGGCCGCCCCGCCCAACAAAGCAGCAATCCGCGCGCTGGTGCGCTCAAAGTGCGCCGCCTGCATGGGCCCGTGCAGTTGGGTGACGCGATCGATAAATACGGTAATGCGATCCACGATCGCGGCGAGTTCCGCCGCCATTGCCCCACCTTCCTGCCCGCGCATCGCCTGCAGCGCGGAGACAGCCTCCGGCAAAGTGGCCAGCACCGACGCTTCCACCAGCTCCATCTCGGCGGTGCGCACGTCGACGCTGCCATTGCCGTTGCCTCCCTGCACATTGGTGCGAAAGACGCCGGGCAGTTGCAGGATGGTCTGCAGGCTGGGCGTCTCGCGCAGCCGATGCTCCGCGGCCGCGGAGCGGAACGCAGCAATGTAGCTGGCGACCAGCCCGTGATCCATCTCCACCTGCTGCTGCGAAGCGCGCTCCAGGGTGAGGGTCACCTCGAGATGTCCGCGCAGGATTGCCGATTTGAGCTGGCGGCGCAACTGCATCTCCAGCGCCTCGGAGCCGGCAGGCATGCGCATGTGCAGATCGAGAAAGCGGTGATTCACCGCCTTCAGCACCAGCGTCCAGCCAAGCGATTCGTTGATGCGTCCGCGATGCCGCGCGAAGCCGGTCATGGAATAGATCGGCGGGGAAGACGTGGGCCGAGAGTTGGTCTGCTGCTTGCTCAAGCTTTGGCTCCTGCCGCCATCGCGGGCTCGGCGGTTGGGTCGGCGTCGTCCGCAAACTGTAATTGATACAGCCGTTGATACATAGGTGAGGTACGGAGCAGCTCGTCATGCGAGGCCACCGCGGTGATGTGCCCGGCTTCGACGACAGCGATGCGGGTAGCCCGGCGCACCGTGGAAAGGCGATGGGCGATGACGAAGACGGTACGGCCCAGCATAAGGTTCGAAAGCGCGGCCTGCACCAGCGATTCACTTTCGGTGTCCAGCGAGGAGGTCGCTTCGTCCAGAATGAGGATGGGCGCGTTCTTGAGCAGCGCGCGTGCGATCGCGAGACGCTGGCGCTCGCCACCGGAAAGGCGAAAGCCCTTTTCTCCGATCACCGTGTCGTAGCCCTCGGGCATGGCGGAGATGAAGTCATGCGCCAGTGCCACGCGGGCCGCGTCCTCGACCTTGTCGAGCGGCACATCCGGCTGACCATACGCAATGTTGTTGCGCACCGTGTCGTTGAACAGGATGGTCTCCTGGGTGACGTTGCCGATAAGCCGGCGTAGCGAGTCGATCTTCAGGTCGCGCACATCCTGGCCATCGATCAGCAGACGGCCGCCGGTGACATCGAAGAAGCGCGGGATCAGGTTGACAAGTGTGGTCTTGCCGGCGCCGCTGGGCCCGACAAAGGCGACCACCTCGCCGCGCGGCACCGTGAGGTTGATGCCGGCAAGGACTTCCTTCTCCCCCTCTTCCGAAGCATAGGAGAAGCGCACATCTTCGAAGCGGATCTCTTCGCGGAATGCCTTTACCCCGTGCGCGTGGGACCGGTCGCGGACCGTGTCCTGCTCGTCCATGAACTCGAATATGTTGCCGGAGGCGCCCAGAGCCTGCTGGAAGTTGTTGTAGAACAGAGCGAATTTGCGTACCGGATCGTACAACTTGAAGACCGCCACGATGAAGGCGAAGAAGGTGCCCACATTGAGCGCCCCTTTGCTGATCTGGTCGCGGCCAAGCAGCAGCAGCAACGTGATGGCAACGGCGCCGATGATATCCATCAGGGGCGAGCTGATGGCCTGCGCGCGCACGGAACTAAGGTTCGCGTGGAAGAGCCGGCGGGCCGCCTCCTTGAAGCGCGTCGTCTCCCAGCGCTCCATCGTGAAGGCCTTCACGATGCGATTGCCGGTGATGGTCTCGTGCAGGATGTTCTGGATCTCGGCCAGCTTGTCCTGGCCAAAGCGTGTGGTGTGGCGTACGCTGCGCCCGACGCGCCGGGCAGAGCTGATGACAACGGGCACAAAAATGAGCAGTACCCACGCCAGCTTTCCGCCGAGGAACACCGCGAAGCAGGCGGTGAAGATGAGGGTAAAGAACTGCTGCAGAAACTCCGACAACACCGAGGACATGGCGTACTGGACGCGCTCGATGTCATTGATAACTGTCGAGAGGATGGTGCCGGTGGCGTGACTCTGGAAGAACTGCACGGAGCGGCGCAGGATGGCCTGATAGAGGTCGTCCCGCATGTCCGTGATCATGCCGAAGCCCGCGTAGTTCACCAGATAGGTGCCGGCGTAGTCGCAGATTCCTTTGAGCACGGTGGAAGCAACGAGCGCATAGGCGACGACGCTCCAGGGATTGTGGAAATGCGATGGGACAAGCTGCTGCAGGCTGAAATGGAAGCGGCCGCCGAACAGAGTCAGATCTCGCCCCGGCGACTTGGGATTGAGAACGGTGTTGAAGATTGGCCCGATCAGCAGGACACGGAAGGCATCCAGGAGGCCAACCGCCGCCAGCAACACCACCGATGCGATTGCCTGCAGCCAGTAGCGGCGTACATAGAACAGCAATCGCCCGATTCGCCTGACTCCGCTCACCGGCGCATCTCCCGAGGAACAAGTTCCGGAAAATCGTGCGCAATGAGTCGCGTCGGTTGTGGCGGATACATGGGGCTATTGTAGCCACACGGCGCCGCGCCTGCTGCCTCAAGCATTTTCACTGGTTCGATGCGCAACCAAGCTTCGCGCAGTGTGGCTTTTCTTGACGGAAAAGCCATGTCGATGATGGCGTTCTTGCATGCAGCTAGAGTGAAAATGCTTAGCGCGGCATGTCGCGGTGCGTGCTTTTCACTCGATACCCTGCTTTGGCCAGGCGCTTGCGAATCTCCTCCGCGATCATGACAGAGCGATGCTGTCCGCCAGTGCAACCGAAGCCGACGGTGAGATAGCTCTTCCCCTCCTGAATATAGTGCGGCAGCAGGAAAAGAAGCAGATCGGTCGTCTTGTCGAGGAACTCCTCGGTCTGCGGAAACTGCCGGATGTATTGCGCGACCTTGGGATGCTTGCCGGTAAGCGGACGGAACTCCGGGATGAAGTGCGGATTGGGCAGGAAGCGGACATCGAAAACCAGGTCCGCTTCAAGCGGCACGCCGTTCTTGTAGCCAAAGCTGACGAACGAGACCATCAGGTTCTTGCTGTCGCTGGTGCTGCCGCGCTCGAACTTGCTCAGGATAAAGGCGCGCAGCTCGTGCACATTGTGCTGCGAGGTATCGACCGTCTCATCCGCCATCGTGCGGATTGGATCAAGAAGACGCCGCTCGGCGTCGATGGCATGCAGGACAGTCTCGGTCCGCCCCAGCGGGTGCGGCCGCCGGGTCTCGGAGAAGCGGCGTAGCAGCACGGCGTCGGATGCTTCGAGGAAAAAGACCTGTGTCGGCAGCATCTTTTTGAGCTTGTTCAGCAGCTTGGGAAACTGGTCCAGCCGCTGCCCCTCACGCACGTCCACAACCAGGGCAGCGCGTTGTATCTCGGCCGACTGGCGCACCAGGTCCGCAAACGCCGGCACCAGATCCAGAGGTAAATTGTCGACAGAGTAATAGCCCAGATCCTCAAACGCCTTGAGGGCCGACGCCTTACCCGAGCCGGAGAGTCCAGTGATGATGACCAGCTCGCGTTGCAAGCCATCATGCGGCGCGTGTGTGCTGTCGTGATTCGTTTTTCGAGCCGGACGCGGGCTCGCTGGGGGTGCGGCTTTCCGCGGCATGGCCACATGCTAATGCATTTCTGTTGCCGCAACGTTCTCGCGTTTCCACAGTTTCAATCGGATTCGCTGCGCTGAAAAGGCGCTGCGGGTGCCCGAATGAGCACCCGCAGTGGCGTTATTAAGGTTTAGTAACTCAGGAAGGAAGACCGATCAGCTCCATCACCCCATCGCGGCGGCGATGCAGCACACGCAGATCCCCGGCAGGGTCACGGAAGACGAAGACGTCCTTGTCACGCAGTTCCGATTCTTTGACCGCTTCATCGAGAGACATGCGCTGCTCGGCCACGCAGTCGTCGCAATGCACCACATGGGGCTCGGCAATCTCCATCCCATGCAAGGGGCTATGGACCTTCACCGGCGCGGCCTTTTTGCCATTTCCGTTGCCGTTCGCGGCTTTGGCCGGCGGGATCTTCGATGCCGGGAGGATCGGTTCGGCAACGTCCGGCAGCGCGGCAACCGACAGGCGATTGTTCCGCGGCCGCGAGAGCTCGGGTTCATGCGCCGCCTTCCCGTCCTTCGGCTCGCGCGTCCGGGTGCGGAATTTGTCCTTGTGCTTGATCGCCTGGAATTCGGCCTTGGCCAGCGCATCGCGAAGCGCTGCCTCCATGGCGGTCGATTCACAGAGACCGACGATGGTCTGGAACCTGGTCTGCACGGTCACTTCTGCGGTATGCCGATACTTCTCTTCGGTGAGAATCACGTGAGCGCTGCAACTTCTGCCAACCACTTTGCCAACCCGATCCAGCCCCTCCTCGGCCAGACGACGGAGTGAAGGGGTGATCGCGATCTGGCGTCCGGTGTACTCCACCTGCATAAGCGGAACCTCCATTGGTATCAAGATGCAAATCCCGTGAGGGAGATGATCCTACACCAGAGGACGCAGTGCATTCCTCAGGAGCGCATTCAGCATAGATTTGCCTCACAATTTTTCCGTGCGGAGCGGCTTTTTTGAAGAAAAAAGCCGCGTTTAGCGATGGCTTCGGCCCACCCTGTGCTGAATCCGCTCACATGCGCACACGCCGCTGGTGGGTGCTGGGGATCCTCATGTCTTCGCGATACTTAGCTACCGTCCGGCGGGTAACCTGGATGCCCTGGGATTGCAGCACGCTGGCGATGAAGTCGTCGGTCAGCGGCTTTTTGGGATCCTCATCGTCGATCAGCTTCTTAACCTTGCGCTTTAACAGCATGAGCGGTGTCGCGGCGCCTTCCGGGCCGCCTGCGGCCTCGGAGAAGAAATAGCGGAGCTCGAAGACGCCCTGCGGGGTGTGTACATACTTGTTGGATACGGCCCGGCTGACGGTGGAGGGATGGACACCAATCTCCTCGGCGACGTCCTTGATCATCATGGGGCGCAGTGCATCCACGCCGCGCTCCAGAAACTCGGGCTGACGGCGGACGATGGCCTCACAGGTGCGCAGGATGGTGCTCTTGCGCTGCTCGATGTTGCGGATCAACTGCAGTGCGGAGCGGTAGCGCTCCTTCACGTATTCCTTCACCTCGCGCTCGGTATCGTTCTGTGCCAGCAGCTTGCGATAGCCCTGATTGAGTCGCAGCGTCGGCAGGTCCTCTTCATTCATCACGACGGCGAACTCATCGCCGCGCTTGACGAAGACGACATCCGGCTCGATCAGCCGCGCCTCAGTGCGGTTGTAGCGCTGGCCGGGCCGCGGGTCGAGCGTGCGGATCAGGTCGACCGCCTGCTGCACATGCTCCTGTGACTTCCCCGCAGCGCGTGCCAGTCCCGTCAGGTCGCGCTTTTGCAACAACGGCAGATGTTGATCGATGATCAGCATCGCGGCGCGGAAGAGTTCGCGGCGTGCGACGACATCTGCCTCGTCTTCGATGGCATCGTCGGCTTCGCCGAAGATCAGGTCAAACTCGTGCTCCTGCTGGCGCACCTGGAGCGCAAGACACTCGCGCAGATCGCGTGTCGCGATGCCGCTGGGATCGAGCGAACGCACCAGCTCCAGCGCCTCGGCCAGCAGTGTAGCTGCCGCCTCGCGGTCCCCGATGCTGTCCTGCGCCTGAGCGAAGCCGGCCAGCAGCTCCTCGTCGGTGGACAGCAGATAACCGTCTTCGTTCAGGTTGCCGACGATGTACTCTGCGGCCTTGCGCAACGCGGGCATGATGATGAGCGAGCCGAGCTGCCAGTTGAGGTGGTCAGTCAGGGTATCCGGCTGCGAGAGGAAATTCTCAAACGATGGCTTGTCGGTCTGCTCGAAGCTGTTCGGCGTCCGGAAACCGGGATCGAGGTAGTCCTGGAAGTAGGAGCCGAAATCAATCTCCGCAAAGGGATCTTTCTCTTCTTTAGGCGTTTCGACCGCGGCGGCCACTTCTTCCGCCGGCCGCTCCCGCTCCGCCTGGCGACCCTCCACGTCATCGAGCAGCGGCACGCTCTCCTCGATCTCATCGAGGACCGGATTCTCCGCCATCTCGGACTGGATCATCTCCTTCAACTCAAGCTTGTTCAGCGCCAGCACGCTGACCATCTGCATGAGGCCAGGCGTCAGGATCTGTCGTTGAGCCACCTTGAGGCTCAGCTTGGGTTGAAGAAGTGCCATTGCTACCTGCTTTATGTCGCGTTAATTGACCCTAGCTTACAGGGCGGGAGCAGCCGGATGCATCAATTCCTTTCGCTCGCGGCATCCCCGGTAATCACACCATCGCGGGAGGGCGGTCACCCCGCTAATTGAGCGAGAATCCTTCGCCCAGATAGACCCGGCGTACCTCAGGATCGCGTCCCAGGGTATCCGGCGTGCCGTCGCGGAAGATCTTGCCATCGTTGATGATGTATGCGCGGTCCGTTACGGAGAGCGTCTCGCGGACGTTGTGATCGGTGATCAGTACCCCAATCCCGCTCGCCTTGAGATCGAAGATTATCTCCTGCAGGTCGAGCACCGCGATGGGATCAATGCCCGAGAAAGGCTCGTCTAAGAGTATGAAGGAAGGCTGGATGCAGAGACACCGGGCGATCTCCACGCGCCGCCGCTCGCCGCCGGAGAGTGCGTAGCCGCGGGTCTTACGAATATGGCCAAGGTTGAGCTGGTCGATCAGCTTTTCCGCTCGCGCACGGCGCATCTCCCAGGAGATGGCCTGCGCCTCCAGTACCGCAAGAATGTTCTCTTCGACCGTCAGCTTGCGAAAGACCGACGGCTCCTGCGGCAGGTAGCTGATACCGAATCGCCGCGCCCGCAGATACATCGGCACGCGCGAGATGTCTTCATCGTCGACCAGGACGCGTCCGGCATCCGCCGCGATCAGGCCAACGATGATGTAAAAACTTGTGGTCTTGCCGGCGCCGTTGGGGCCAAGCAGCCCCACGACCTCACCCTGGATGATTTCGAGGTTGACGCCACGTACGACCTGGCGCCCCTTGTAGGACTTGGCGATCTCGTCGGTATGGAGTTTCTGCAACGTTCCTCGTCATCCCGGCGACTTCGCGCTACTTCGGGACTTGTGTGTCCGTAATCGCGCGGGCCGTCCCGCCATCCACTTCGACGCTATCACCGCGATTGGTGAAAATCAAAGCCGCACCAGATACCGTCCCATGTACCGGATCGGCCATGCGCGCCGGCTGTCCCGTGCGGCCGTAAAGAATGAACCTCCCGTCAGACGCGGTATACACCAGACGCTCTCCCTGGCCACTGTGCGTTCCCTCATCGACGTCGACGTGCCCTTCGGCCACCATGTGGTCGAGCGAGCCGCGCGGGTTTGGGACGCGGCTGGCCGCGGGCGCGTCTTTGGTCATAAACAGGTCGGCTTTGTCCGCACGCAGCCGTCCGCTGGCCTGCTGCGCCACCACATTGCCCTGAAAGGTCGCCTTGCGTTCGCTGCCGGAGTATTGGAGCGAGTTCGCATCCACGCGGATCACCGCCTCGCTCCCCGTGGCCTTCGAGCCGGGATCGGCGAAGACTCCATGGACCCGGCCCTGCCCGCCTTTGCCGGGCGCGATCAGCATCTGGTCGTGCCGGTCCAGCACGATGGTAGGGGCGGCCACGGAATTCGCTGCCTGCCACAACCGCGCGTCCCGGCCGTTGCCGCCGTAGAGCGTTGCTTCATCGCGGTCGTGATCGAGAAACACCTTCTCGGCAACGGCATGCACGGGCGCCTGCGCACTCGCTCCCTGATGCAGCGTCACCTTCACATCGTGGTCCGCCGTGACCGCGCCGCTGAGACGATAAAAGTCGATCATCTGCGCCGTCATCTCCGCCTCTTCGTCGCTCAGACGCGGTGAGCCGTCGAGATGGATGATCTGGCGCGGTCCGTCGAGCGTGGCGATCTCCGCGGTAGCCTGGCTGCGCGCGGACGTGGCCCCATCCACGCCTGGCTTGATCTGCACCATCGCGACGTGACCCCGCTGTACCGCCTTCTCGACCAGGCTGGGCGGAATCTCATCCGGCTTGCGTTTCGTTTGCCGCGTCGGCTCCTGCGCAAAGCTGACATCCAGCGTGTCGCCGGTGCTGGTCTGGCTTACGCCGCTGGGATTGGTGTTGGTCAGGAAGGTGTTTCCCCGGGCATGCAGCGTGTCCAGCGCGCGGCCTTCCCGCAGCGTCGCCTGGATCTGGTCGCCCTTCATCACCGTGTTCTGAGGTGGAGAATCGGAATAGATGGTGTGCTCGGTCAGCACCGCGCCGCCGGAGGCCATCAGCTTCTGCGCTTCGGCGTGACCCTCTGGCGATGGCACAAAATCGATGAAGACCGACGAGCCCTGGACCTCGCGGGTGATTGAGCCGTGCGGATCGTTCGGCGGTCCAATCTCCTGGTCCACTACTGTGACTGCGTTATACATCTCCACGCGTTTCAGCTCTCCATCCGGACCGAGCTGCAGAACCCCTGAATTCGCGTCGCCATGGATGGAGTGTGGCCCCTCCACTGCCGAAAAGAGCAGGCCGCCGTCCAGCGTTGCCCGCTGTGTGTTGCCGTTGGCGTCCATCAGCACTTCGAGCGCTGAGGCATGCAACTGGCGGCCTTCGTCGTCCGTCATGTTGACGTGGCCGGTGGCATCCGCTTTCGCCACCGTGCCGTCCTCACGGAAGTACACCAGCGCCTCTTGCGATGTGTTGTGCTCGCCGGCATAACGGATGTCGTCCTTCAGCAGGGCGAGCTGACGCGTGTCGCGATTGAACTCGGCATGCTCGGCGACCAGCACCAGCGCGCCCCTGGTCAACTGGGCGGTGAAGTGCACGTCCTTCTGGAGAATCAGTACGCCGGCGCTGGCATCGTAAGAGGCTCCGACGGCAGTTCCCTGTGCATCCGCCACGGAGAAGGTCACCGGCGCATCTGTATTGGCCTCGCCGGTCTTCTGATTGAAGACGACGCCGCTGGTTTCGGCGCGGATGGTACGGTTCTGCGGCATTGTGCCCCGCGTTCCCGCGGGTGCCTGTACATCGAGATGCACGGGACCGAGAGCTCGCGCGACGCCCTGCACCGGGTCATATTCGAAATCATTGCCGAAGACGTGATCGTTGCGCGAGCCGTCCTTGCCGTAAAGCGTGATGCTGACGTTGTGCAGCATGGCCCGGCCGTTGCCCTTGTACTGCACCAGCTTCGACGCATGCAGCGTGAACAATGTATGGCCACCCTGCGATTTGGAGAAGGTGAAGCCGTTGGCATCCTGCTGGATATTGACTCCGAGCTTGCCCGGAAGATCGCGGCCGAAGTGACTTACCTTGTAGCGCGTGAAGGCGAAGAAACCAGCGATGACGGCGATCAGCAGACCGGCCAGTACCAGGATCCAGGTGCGCAATCTCTCAATGGTGATCCGCATACGCCTCGCGCATCTCTCCTATGGCACTCGCCCATCCAGATCGTGCGAGGTGCGGCCTCTTAGCCGGCGGAAATGCGCGCAGGCGGACCTCGTGGCGGGTCGCTGTCCCAAGACTACAATCTTTAAGTGGCAGATCAACTCTATCTAAGCCTGTGGTTCCCCAACTTTCGACTTGCCGCCCTCGCCCCGGCTATCGTGGGCGTGCTGCGGCAGTTGGCCAGCGCGGGAGGCGCATCCGCGGTCACGGCAGCCGCGGTCTATCCAATCTCCTGGAACGAAGCGCCGGTCTATCAGCGTGTGTATGACGAAGAGGAAGGCGAGGCGGCGCAGCCCGAGCCGGCGGTCGCCGAGGCGATGGAGATCCTGCACGAGGACTGCGCCTATGAGTTTGAGGTGAAGTGGGACTTGTGGGTGCCGGAGACCGGTGGCGGACTGGACACGATATGGCGGCAGGAGGCCCGTGCAGTTCGCGTGACCGGCTTTGGGCCAGACTTCGACGAAGGCAGTTATGAGCAGAATGGTCACATCCGCGTCGACTTCGGTACAGACGCACCCTTTCTGCAGGAGGACGTGGCGCTGGAGCCCGAAGCCGCCACCCACGTTCAGCAGAACGTGCAAAAGCTGATCGATGTCACCAATGCGATCCAGAACAACCTGGCCGTCTCCAGCCGCCTGCTGTGGTCCGAGAGCGGCGAAAGCCTGGCCGAAAAGCTGATCGCACGCCTGCAGCGGCTGAACTGAATCGCAGGCTACCGTTTTCACAAAAGATGTCGGGCATGCCACAACTGCTGACGCAGCTTTTCCGTTAAAGAAAACGGTCTACACTAACGCCATGCTCGATGAAGCCTCTTTCCGCAGCCATGCCGACGCCGCACTTGAAGCACTGAAACGCAGCCTGATCCGCGCGGAAGAGCAGGGCGACTTCGAAGTGGAAGAGCAGAACGGTGTCCTCAATGTCGTCTTCGAAGAGCCGCCGGGCAAGTTCGTGATTACGACGAATACCCCGGTGCGGCAGATCTGGATCTCTGCGCTCTCTACTTCCTTCAAGCTGGAGTGGTCCGGGGATGTCGAAGCCTTCGTGCTGCCCAAGACCGGAGAGACGCTGAAAGAGGTGATCGAGCGAGCTATCAATCAGCACCTGGGCATGGACGCGGGCGACGGCGGCGCGGTGGCGCTGCCCTAAATGCATTTTCGGTAATACTGTGGTCTGCGGAATTCTACTCCGCGTGGCTTTTCCGTTAAGAAAAGCCACAAGAGCAATCGTTGGACGGTCTACACGAATACCTAAAATGCATAGCGCATACATGGAGACGCCGCGCCGCGCCACACTCTCCGTTGCCATCATCACCCTGAACGAAGAGGCAAATCTGCCGCGCACTCTCGCGAGCGTCGCCTGGGCTGATGAGATCGTCATCGTCGACTCCGGTTCCACCGATGACACCCGCAGCATCGCCGAACTCTACCGAGCGCGCTTCATCACCGAGGCATGGCGCGGCTTCGCAGTGCAAAAGAACTTCGCCATTTTGCTCTGCACCTCGGACTGGGTGCTCTCCCTCGATGCGGATGAAACCGTCTCGCCAGAGTTGGCCTTATCCATTCAGAAGGCCCTTGCCGCCCCGCCATCAACTACCGCTTATGCGCTGCGCCGACGCAACCTTTTCCTCGGGCGCTGGATTCGTCACGGCGGCTACTACCCCGACCCCAAGCTGCGCCTCTTTCCGCGCGGGCAGTGCACATTTCAGGAGACACCCGTGCACGAAACGGCCGTCTTCGCCGGCAATGGCGGCGGCGCCGGGGTTGGCAATGGCGGCGGCGCCGGGGTTGGCAATGGCGGCGGCGCCGGGGTTCGCAGCATCGAGACGCTCGATGGCGATCTGCTCCACGACGCGTACCCCACGCTCGCGAGTTATCTCGACCACATGCAGCGGTACAGTACCCTGGGCGCCGAGATCGCGGTTGCGCGCGGCCGCACCGGCATGGGACTGTTCCGCTTTCTCAATGGCGTGCTGCTCAATCCTCTGGCCACCTTCGTTTACAACTACGTCTTGCGCGCAGGCTTCCTCGACGGCCGCGAGGGCCTGCTGCTGCACCTGTACCATTCCGCCTACGTGAGCTGGAAGTACGCAAAAGCCTGGGAGCGGGCACGGCAGCGATGACTCTCTCCACCAATCCGCAGCCGAACGCAGAAGCACGTTGGCCCGCCATACTCGCGCTCTTCGCAATTGTCGGTCTGCGGCTCGCGCTTCCCCGCTCGCTCTCCGCCAGCCCGGCATGGGTGCCGCTCGTCGTGGTCACGCTGCTGGTTATTCCCACCTTGCTGGCGCGCCGCATGAGGCGCTATCAGCTCAATCGATGGCTCGGCTTTGTCATCACCGGCATCGTCACGCTGGATATGATCTGGTCGCTCTCCCTGCTGGTCGCAGCGCTGCTCGCACACAAACTCCCTCCAGCGCAGCTGCTTCTTTCTGCCGTCATTCTGTGGGCCAGCAACATTCTCATTTTCGCGTCGTGGTATTGGCGGCTCGATGCGGGCGGTCCTAACGCGCGCGACTATCGCGAGGTGCACGGCGAAGGCGCATTTCTCTTTCCGCAGATGACCCTCGATGCCTCCGACCCGGACTCGCCCGCCAATGGATGGTCACCCGGGTTCGTCGACTATCTCTTTCTCGCCTTCAACACCAGCACCGCATTCTCGCCTACGGACGTGCCCGTGCTCTCACGCTGGGCCAAGCTGCTGATGATGCTCCAGGCAATCATCTCCCTGGCGACCATTGCACTTCTCGCCGCACGCGCCGTGAATATTCTGTAGTCGCTTAAACTGAATGAGTGAGCAGGATGGCGAATCCGGCCATGCATCCCAGGGCCGCCGCCGCCGTTGCCAGGCGCAGGGGAACACGCCGGCCTAATTGTTGCCCCACGGCAAACAGCGAGTACACACTCACCACTCCCAGGGTGCATACCAACGCTGCAACGTAAGCCTGCGGTACACCCGCGCGATACAGCACCCACGCCAGCGCCACATCGAAAGCCATGGGGACGGGCAGGAGCGTACCCAGGATGGACACCACTACGATTCCCCACCCACTCACCGGAATCGCGGTCGCGTAGGAGGGGAACACCTCTACCGTCACCGCCCCGAGCACCGCAGCCAGCAACATCCAGGGCAGCGTCAGCAAGGTAAGCCGCAGCAGGTTACGAGCGTAGTTGACGGCCAGTTCGCGGATGCGCTGCGCCAGGGGTTTGGGTTCCTCATCCAGTGATAGCGTCTTTAGCTGGAAATCGCGTTCCTTCACCAGCAGTGGAAGCAACAACAGCAGAATGGCAGGCGCCAGGATGCGCGCCGCAGCAATGCGCCACGGCAGCAACGCGACCGCCATCGCGATCACAACTGGATTGAAGGAAGGTGAGCTGATCATGGCGGCCAGCGTCATGCGCGTGCTCACACCGCTGACCAGCAGGCTCTGTGCAATAGGAGTGGCGCAATTGGTGCACACACCGGCCGGTGCGCCCATCAGCGCCCCGCACGCCACGTTCGCCGCAGCAGACCGGAACCCTTTGCGCTTCGCCTGCTTGCGCAGGCCCAACGCTGTCATCGCCGCTGCGCCAAACGGCAGTGCAAAATACATTCCAAAACGGTTCGTCCACAGCCAGTTCACGGTCGTGCGACCAATACGGACGGGCAGTGGCATCGAGGGTGTCACCTTCAGCACCGCATCAAACGAAATCGCTCCGGCCACATGCAGTCGTTCGCCGGAGTGCAATTTCTTTAACAGTGAAGGATAGCGCTGTACTCCCCAGAAGACGCCAGCGATCGCGATCGCCAGCAGAAGCGCCACGAGAACCTCCAGGCGCGGATGGGGACGAGCTCCGCTCGGAACTGCGGCTTCCTGCGCCAACGGACTGGCACTTGCGTTCATGAACATGGAGCCTAGACCGAAGCACCATGTGCTGCCAATCGATCCTTCGATGGATGACTCCAACGGCAACACCTCCATAGGGGCAAGCCTTGCCCTCGTCCACCCTGATCCACTAGGCTTGAGAGTTTCTCCGGAGAGATCCATGCCCGATCAACTAGCGCCCGATCAACTAGCTACCGCCGCATCGGCCGAGCGCCATCCATCTACCGCAGAGCGCGACTGGACCGAACGCGTGCTGGAGCCCGCACTGGCCAAGGCCCCGGAGCGGCCCATCGGTGCGCGCAGCGGCATCAACCTCGATGCGGAGGGCAATGCGCGCTTCACCACCATCTCCGGGTTGCCCATCGAGCGGCTCTACACCGAAGCCGATCTGCCGCCCGATTTCGCCTTGCCCATGCCCGGCCAGCCGCCCTACACGCGCGGCATTCATCCCACCGGCTACCGCGGCAAGCTCTGGACCATGCGTCAGTTCTCCGGATTCGCCACGCCGGAAGAGACCAACCTGCGTTACAAATACCTCCTCGCGCAGGGCGGCGATGGACTCTCCGTGGCCTTTGATCTGCCCACGCTGATGGGTTACGACTCCGACGACGCAGAGAGCGAGGGCGAAGTCGGCAAGTGCGGCGTCGCGATTGATTCGCTCGAAGACATGGAGATTCTTTTCTCCGGCATCGACCTTGAAAACGTCACCGTCTCGATGACCATCAACTCGCCCGCATCCGTGCTCTGGGCGATGTATCTGGTGGTCGCAGAAAAGCAGGGCGCAGATTGGAAGAAGATCTCCGGCACGCTGCAGAACGACATCCTGAAGGAGTACATCGCGCAGAAGGAGTACATCTATCCGCCTGCTCCCTCAATGCGCCTGGTGATTGACACCTTCGAGTTCGGATCGAAGTTTACGCCGCGCTTCAATACCATCTCCA
>DATBCB010000013.1:0-4758 GCA_036270675.1 Acidobacteriaceae bacterium
GCCGCCCTGATCCTTGGGCGCGAACTGGCCGAACATACTTATCATCTGCTGGGCGGGAGCGTAGATCTGCTCGGTGTCCGGAGCATCGAGCGCGTTCATCTTGGTGTTCTCGACGACGCCGACGATGGTTACCCAGGGGGTCTTCGATTCCGGCGTGCCAATCCGAACCCGCCTGCCGATAGCATCTCCCTTAGGCCAGAAGCGATTGGCCAGTTTCTGGTTCACCAGCGCGACGAGCGGCGCACCTTGTTTGTCATCGGCGTTGAATAGCCGTCCCTGAACGAGGCGAATGCCCATCGCCTCGAAGTACTTACCTTCGCTGGCTGACCACGGAGCGATCTTCAACTGGGCACCCGATGCATCATCGTGCGCCGTTTCATCCAGAACGTACGCGCCGCCGCCCTGGAATCCGGAGGCTGGCAGCACATTGGTGATACCTGCGGCGACAACACCCGGCATAGTCTGCAGACGGTCCAGCAGCGAGCGGTTAAAAGCATCACTCGCCGTCGGGTTGGGATACTGCTGAGAGGGCAAATTGTATCCGGCGACAAGAACATGATCGGCACGGAAGCCGGGATCGACGTCGCGCATCTTCTGAAAGCTGCGCACGAGGGCTCCGGCGGTTGTCAGAAGAACGAGCGCGACCGCGATCTCAGTGACGACGAGCGCGGACCGGAGGCGTCCGTGGCTACCGCCGGCACTTCCCGTACGGCCGCCCTCCTTCAGATTCTCGTTGACGCGTGTGCGAATGGCCGCGAATGCCGGCGCAAGGCCGCAGAGCGCACCAGTGAGGAGAGCAAGGACAAGCGCGAAGAAGACGACGCCCGCATCGAGGTGAATGCCATCGATCCGCGGCATGGATTCCGGCAGCAGCGGTACAGTGATTTTGAGCGCAATCGCAGCGAGGAGAAGCCCGATCACGCCACCGGTTCCGCTCAGCAGAATGCCTTCCATAAGGGAGTTGCCCAAAAGTGCTCGCGGCGAAGCGCCCAGCGCTAGCCGGACCGCCAACTCGCGCCGCCGGCGAATGGCGCGGACGAGCAGCAGGCCCGCGACATTCAGGCAGGCGATGAGCAACACGACCAGAACCGCGTACATGAGGATATGGACGAGCGGCTTGCCGGCTTTGACTGTCGATTCTTTGAGCGAGTTCACATGGGCAGTGATGTGAATCTGTTTGAACTCCGGCGGGAAGTTGCGCATGACTTCCCGCGCCACGCGGTCCGCATCCTGGTTAGCCTGCTCCAGGCTGAGCCCAGGCTTGAGACGGCCGACCATGTTGTAGCCCCAGTTCGCCGCACTGGTCGGAGATAGTTCATCCGGCGTGAAACTCATCGGTACCCAAAGTTCGGATTGATTGAGACGGCCGGCAACGAGCGGGAACTCGAAGTTGCGCGGCATGACGCCGATGACGACATACGGCTTGCGGTCGAGCAGGATCTTGTTGCCGAGGATGTTGGGATCGCCGTGGAAGCGGCTCTGCCACACGTGATAGCTGAGGACCGCGACGGTTGCGTGTCCATCGTCCTCCTGCTGCGTGAAGACTCGGCCCATCGACGGCGCGACAGCGAGCGTGGGGAAGACACCTGCCGTCATCCGCGTGGCGTTCACCATGGCGGGTTCCCCTCGGCCGGAAAGCTCGTAGCTGGTCCCGGTGTAGCCTCCGAGAGAACCAAAGCTCGTCGTGTCATGCAAATAGCTGCGTATTTCGGCTGCGGTGACGCCTGCATCATCGACGAGACTCTCAGCGTTTAAGCTGTCGCTGATGCTAATAAGGCTCGCTGGATCGTGGAAGGGCAGCGGGCGCAGCAGCACGCCCTCCACCAACGAAAAGATGGCCGTGGTGGCGCCAATGCCGAGCGCGAGCGTGAGGACAACCGTAAGCGCGAAGCCGGGAGTGCGGCGCAATTGACGCAGCGCCAGGCGCAGGTTCAGCAGCAGACCGTGCATGCAGATCTCCTTGAGATTCCGTCAGTCATGGATAAGCAACTGGTCTGCCAAAGTAGGCGGTGGAAGTCTCTCGAGTCGCAGCATTTTCCGAGGGAAAGGTTGTTCGCAACCGAACAGCTGTGTCCGGATGCGGACGCATGCGCGACGAATCCGGGAGGAGTTCGACGCAGCTTTCCGCAAGAAAAACTGCTCGTCACGAGCGCAGACCGGACCACAGTATTTGTGAAAACGATATAAACGTGGCATGCGGTATTGGATACTGCTGCTCTTGCTGATGATTTCCGGGTGCCTGTCTTCGGCCGCGTGCTTTGCGCAGACGGCTTCGGCTTCGCAGCATGCGTCAGCCGCAGAGGTTCAGCAAACAATGCAGCGGCCGGCGTATTCGCTGCCTCCCGCAAAGTTGCAGCGCGCCGAGGCACTGAACCGCGATGAGAACTGGCTGTGGGCGATCGGGACGCTGTGGTCGCTCGTCTACCCGCTGCTGTTTCTGCGGCTGCACTGGGCTGCGGGGCTGAGCCGTCTTGCTGCGCGCTTCGCATCGCGCGCATGGGTGCAAGGACTCATCTTTCTGCCACTGTTGATCGTCGCGATCCGGCTGCTGAGTCTGCCGCTGTCGCTTGCCGGGCCTCATCTCGGGGTGGCGTATGGGCTTTCGATTGAGCGCTGGCCGGCCTGGTTCTGGGATTGGACGAAGGGGCTGCTGGTGAACATTGCGGTCTCTACTTTGGTGGGCTCGCTGCTCTTTGCCATCGTGCGCCATGCGCGGCGGCGCTGGTGGCTGTGGTTCTGGTTGTTGTCGCTGCCGCTGATGCTGGCCGGCGTCTTCGCGGAGCCGCTGATTATCGATCCCCTTTTCAACCATTTTGAACCGCTCTCACGCTCGCATCCCGAGCTAGTGGCGCAACTGGAGCGCGTGGTCGAGCGCAGCGGCGAGAAGATTCCGCCGGACCACATGTTTCTGATGAAGGCGAGCGAGAAGACGACGGAGATGAATGCCTACGTCACCGGCTTCGGCAGCTCAAAGCGGGTGGTGGTGTGGGACACATCGCTCAAGAAATCGTCGCAGGATGAGGTGCTGTTCATCTTCGGGCATGAGCTCGGCCACTATGTGTTGGGCGATGTCGTCCACGGTCTGATGATGGCCGCGGTGGGCACGCTGCTGGCGCTCTGGCTGGCCTACCACCTGGTACGCAGGCTGGTGTGTCTGTATGGCGCGCGATGGCAGGTGCCGGCGGTGGAGGACTGGAGCGCTGTCGTGGTACTCCTGCTGGTCTTTCACGTCTTCACCATTGTGAGCGACCCGATCAGCAACATCATCAGCCGTTACGTGGAGCATCGTGCCGATGTGTACGGGCAGGAGGTGGTGCATGGCATCGTTGCCGATCCACAGGCGACCGGGGTGCACAGCTTCCAGACCATGGGTGAAGAGTCGCTGGATATCCCCGATCCCAATCCGTGGATGGTCTTCTGGACCTACAGCCATCCGCCGACCGGGAAGCGGGCGGAGTTCGCGCGCGGGTACGATCCGTGGAAGCCGGGTGGGCATCCGCGGTTCTTCTCGAAGTAGGACTGGGATAAGCTGTCGGCATGGATTGTCTGTTCTGCAGGATTGCCGCGGGCGAGATCCCGGCGCAGAAGCTCTACGAAGATGACGATGCTGTGGTGTTCGCGGATATTCATCCGCAGGCGCCGGTGCATGTGCTGCTGATCCCGCGCAAGCACATTGCCTCGCTCGCACATTTGTCGCCGGGAGACGAGCGGTTGCTGGGGCATCTGCATGCGGTGGCGAAGAAGATTGCGGAAGAGAAGGGGCTGACGAAGGGTTTTCGCACGGTGATGAACACGGGCGAGGACGGCGGCCAGACGGTCGATCATCTGCATCTTCATCTGCTGGGCGGACGCGTGATGCATTGGCCTCCGGGCTAAAACGACAGGAACGCCCATGATCAGGAAATGTGAAGATCGGGACTTTGACCAGATCTGGGAGATCATTAACAATGCTGCTCAGGTGTACCGGGGGATTATCCCGTCGGATCGTTACTCCGAGCCATATATGTCGCGGCAAGACCTTCGTCGCCAAATGGAAGAGGCGGTCATCTTCTGGGGTTACGAAGAAGATGGAATGCTGCTGGCAGTGATGGGGATGCAGCGGGTCAAAGACGTGACTCTCGTCCGGCATGCGTATGTACGCGGGGGTCAGCAGAAGCGGGGAATTGGCGGCGCTCTGTTGGGACATCTAAGAGCGATGACCAATGATCCGGTGTTGATCGGAACCTGGCATGCTGCATTCTGGGCGATTCGCTTCTATGAGCAGCACGGCTTCGTGCAGGTGACGCCGCAGGAAAAAGATCGGTTGCTACGTACTTACTGGAACGTACCAGAGCGCCAGATAGAGACCTCTGTCGTCCTCGCCGATTGCAAGCGGCAGCCGTCTCCAACCGCGGACCACATCAACGGCGCGTGACGTGGGCTTCGTTTGCTCATGCGGCGCTCGTGAACTTCAGTGTTGATCGGTGGGCGGCAACACAATCCTTATCCACTGCGCAGATTTTGTAAGTCGGCGAAGCGCCAGCCCGCCCGCTGAAAGCATGCACGGGCAATGAAAGGCCCGCGGGATCGCGGGCCTTTCACTGATTTCGACCTCGGCGTTACGCCTGGATGGCCTGAAACTCGTCTTCCGCTTCTTCCACGATGCCGTAGCGGCGCAGCAGGCTGGGCAGGTTTTGCGAGAAGGTGGAGCGCGGCATCACCGTGTCGCAGCCCGCCTCGATGGCCTTGCTCTTCAACTCGCCCTGGATGTGCGCGAGG
>DATBCB010000014.1:0-11333 GCA_036270675.1 Acidobacteriaceae bacterium
CAGCGATCTGCACGAGTCTCAGCTCATGACCACGCACTCCGTCCTGATGGCGCTCAGCGAAGACAGCCTGCTCAAGCCGCTGCGGGCGATGTCCGGCATGCCCGCGCCCGGTGAGACGCTGGGCGGCTGGTACGAATACAACCCCGACTACAACTACCGCAGCGCATTCGATGCCGGCTTCGCGCCCGCATGCACCTTCGGCCAGTGGGTGTCGGCGCTGGCCCGCGCCTACGCCATCACCGGCGATCAAGAGACCCGCCAGAAGGTGATCCGCCTCAACCGCCTCTACGCGCAAACCATCACCGCGGACTTCTACATCAAGAACCGCTTCCCTGCCTACACCTATGACAAGCTGCTGCTGGGTTTGCTCGATTCGCACACCTACGTGAAAGACCCGCAGGCGCTGGCAATTCTGGAGCAGACGACAAATACCGCGCTGCCCCATCTGCCAGGACACGCGATCGAGCACGGCGTCCCCTGGCGCATGGACCATAAGGATGACCCCTCATGGACCTGGGACGAGTCCTACACCATCTCGGAAAATCTCCTCCTCGCCTCACAGCGCGGCGCGGGCCGCCGCTACTACGATCTCGGACTGCAATATCTCGATGACAAGACCTGGTTCGATCCGCTCTCGCGCAACCAGAACGTGCTGAACGGCCGGCATGCCTATAGCTACGTGAACTCGCTCTGCTCCGCGATGATGGCCTACATGGTCGCGGGCAGCGAGAAACATCTCGACGCCGCCCGCAACGCCTTCGCGATGCTCGAGGCGCAAAGCTATGCGACTGGCGGCTGGGGTCCGGATGAGACCTTGCGCGCGCCCGGCAGCAACGATGTCTACGCCAGCCTCTCCAACACTCACCACAGCTTCGAAACTCCGTGCGGTTCTTATGCCCACTTCAAGTTGACGCGCTATCTTCTCCGCGTCACGCGCAATGCACGTTATGGCGACAGCATGGAGCGCGTCATGTACAACACCGTGCTCGGCGCAAAGCCATTGCAGGAAAACGGCGAAACCTTCTACTACGCCGACTACAACTACGACGCGAAACGCGTTTACAAGGAGTTCCGCTGGCCCTGCTGCTCCGGCACGCTGCCCCAGGTAGCAACGGACTACCGCATCAATATGTACTTCCGGGCGCCGCAGGCTGTATACGTCAACCTTTACGTGCCTTCCACGCTGCGCTGGACCGAGAACGGCGCTGCGCTCTCGCTGACCCAGGAGGGTGAATATCCCTACGAGGACCACGTCGCCTTCACGGTGACAACCTCCCGGCCCACCGGGCTAACCATGAACTTCCGGATTCCCGCCTGGGCAGAAGAAGCGTCCATCTTTCTAAACGGTACGCGGCAGAAGGGGCTCGCGGTCCCCGGAGAGTTCGCCGCGATTCGCCGCGAATGGAAGACCGGCGACCGAATCGAATTGGAGCTTCCGTTGAAGATGCGGCTTGAAACCATCGACCCGCAGCACACCGATACGGTTGCACTGCTCCGAGGACCGCTGGTGCTGATGGCAGTCAAGCAGCAGCAGGCGGCCCCGCTGCCGAAGCTGACACGCGAACAACTGCTGGCGGCAAAGCGCGTCGGGGAGCGGCAATGGCAGGTAAGCTCGGAAAGTGGACCGGTGACAATGCTACCGTTTACCTCTCTCGGTAGCCGGCCCTATAGCACCTATCTAAAGGTGATCTGACTCCGAGGCGACCTGACTCGCCCGCAGCTATACAAGAAATTGCAATCGCCCGACCCGCCGCCGAGCGTGAACTTGGCATAACTCGCGCCACTCTGCCTAAATCGATGCCTTGGCAGTCGCTTCGTCTTGATAGAGCGAAGCGTACTTGGTGATCCCCACCATCGTGAAGACCTTCTGGAAGTGCGGCGTCAGACCGAAAGCCGCAATCTTCTGGCCGTTCTTGTTAGCTTCCATCAACATCTGGATCACCAGCGCGATGCCGCTGGAGTTGATGTAATCGACCTTCGAGAAGTCGAGCAGCACCGGCTGCGACTTGCTCAGTGTTGTATAGGTTCCCAGCAGGGCATCGTGCGAGCTGGAAGAGATATCGCCGCTGAAGCGAAGCACCGTCACCTGGCCGCCGTTCCCATCGGAGACTTGATCGACATTCGTTTTCGTTTCCGTCTGCACCTTAGTCGCTCTCCTTGTCCAGCCGGATCACCAGCCGTACATAGCTGCCCTTGCCGTTGCCGGCCTTCACCCACTCGGCCTCATCCACCAGAGACTGAATCAGGAACATGCCCATCCCGCGGAAATCCTCTTCGCCATGTACTTTGCGGTCGATATCCGGCTTGGGTGGCACCTTCGAGATACCCCCGCCATCATCCAGGACTTTCACCTCAAGGCTGTCGTCATGCGAGGAGAGGGTTACGCCGACGCACAGATTGTCGTTCAGCTGGTTTCCATGTTCAATGGCATTGATACACGCTTCTGCGATGGCCGTCTTCAGGTCTTCAATGCGATCGTCGGGAAAGCCCATCAGCTTCGCCACACTCGCAGCCGTGCCCATGGCGACTTTCTCGTATCCCATGCGGGAGGGTACGCGGAGCTCAACCGGTTTGCCCTTCAGGTCGACCATGTGGTCCTCGCTAGAGCGAATTTCCTTCATTGCGTTGCAGAACGATCATCAACGCGGCTTTTCCGTAAAGACGCCAGCCGGATCACCACGCCTGCTGGAATCCGCTTCACGCCTGCTCTCTCAGGAGCGCAAGTGCAGTCATATCATCTTCCTGCCGTGTACCGCCGCAAAAATCGTGCAACTCCCGCCACAAAGAGTCGAGAATAGCGGCGCCCTCGTTCGACTTGCAGCCCTGGAATGAGCGCAATAGCCGCTCCGTCCCGAACTCGTCGTTGCCCCGGAAAACCTCCGTCAACCCATCGGTGTAGAAGAGCAGCCTCGATCCGGCGGGAAAGGCAAACTGTTCCGCGGAATACCGCATGGCCGGCACCAGGCCGATGGGCGTGCCGCTTGCCTCAATCTTCTGCACGCTGCCCCCACGCTCCAGAAATCCCGGATTGTGACCGGCATTCACTACTTCCAGCAGATGAGCGACCGGCTCCAGTCTGAGAAAGATCGCCGTCACATATCGCTGGCGTGCCTCCTCGCCCTCGGCATAATGCTGTTCGTTCAGGCGTGCGGCCAGTTCCGCCAGCGGCACGTCCGCTGTGGCAATGGCACGAAACGCCGAGCGAAACGCAGTGCCGACGATGCACGATGCCAGCCCCTTGCCGGCAACGTCGGCCACTGCCATGATCTGCCGGCCGCCCGGCAGTTCGACGATATCGACGTAGTCGCCGCCCACCTCGTAACAGGTAGTCGAGCGAACGGCAATCGAGTACCCCGCAATCCGCGGCATCTCCTGCGGCAGCAGGCTGCGCTGGATCAGCCGTGCGGCTTCGAGGTCCTGCTGCACCCGCGTCCACTCCAGGTTGCGTTCGTGATAGCGCGCATTCTCCAGCGCCACTCCGGCCTGCAGCGCCAGCCCCTCCAGAAAATCCTGCTCATACAAGGTGAGCGTGCGGCCGATGGGCGGCGCGACAATCAACTCCGCCAGCAGATGACCGTCCTTGGTCTGAAGCGGAAAGCGCGGGCAGCCCTCCCACGGCGCCGGGGGCATCGCGCCGAACGTCATGTAGGGCTGCGTAATCGACGCGCCGGGCAGCTCCAGCTCGCGAACCACAATGCGCAGAACGGTGTTGAGCAACTCGTCCAGCCGCACCGTCGAATGCACCTGGCGTGACGTCTCCAGCAGCGCCTGCAGCCGCGCCACCTGCTGCTGCAGATCGACCAGCTCGACATCGGCGGTGGGATAGTTCGAAGACGAGGCACTCAGCATGATTCATCCCTCCGTCAAGCAGTCGCAATCTGCGCCGTCAGGCTTACTGTCGCAGCTTTGGGTTCGGCGGCCGAATGCCGCGTGATGGACAAGGCCGTGATGTCGTCCTCTTGTCCGAAGACCTCCGCAGCATCCACGATCTTCCCGACTTCAGGCCGCGTCGCCAGCATCGCCGACAGCCGCTCGAAACCGAACAGCTCGCCCTTCGTATTGCGGGCCTCGATGATGCCGTCCGTGTAGAGCGTCAAAGTCTCGTTCTCCTGCAGCCGGAAGCTCAGCTCGTCATAGACAACGCTGCTCGAAAGTCCCAGCGGCAACGAGCCCGAGACCGGCAGTTCTCTGCCATCGCGAAACGGCGGAAGGTGCCCGGCATTCGCCACCGTGGTTTCACCATTGGCGGCAATGTGCAGCACCAGGCAGGTGACGAAGCCGCCCTCGATCCGCCCGATCAGCCGGCGGTTCAGTCCGTGAAGAATCTCACCTGGCCGCAGCGTGTAATCGGCCAGCGTGCGCAGCGTGCCCACGATCAGCGACACCGTCATCGCCGCCTTCAGACCCTTGCCGCTCACATCGCCTACAACGATCAGCGCGCCGCCGTTCGCTTGGGGCATCACCTGGAAGAAGTCACCGCCCACCTCGGCCGCCGGCTTGTAAACACTCGCGATCGAGTAGCCCGGGATCGCCGGCGTCTCTTCCGGGATCAGTACGTGCTGGATCTCCCGTGCCGATTTCACCTCCATCTCAATCTCCGACTGCCGCCGCCGCTCCAGGAACTGATGGCGAGCAACCGTAAACAGCAACACGATGAACAGGAGCAGGTCTAGCAGGAACGGGGCGCTGAGTGCATAGGCTCCCACCGGAATTCCCCAGGCCACCAGTCGATCGGCAATTGTCCAGTGCGTGTACCGCCGGCCCTGGCTTGAGAGTTGAAACGTGATGTTGTACGCACCATAAAGAAAGGCCGCAATCGCTACTGGCCACAGCGTCATCTGCCGTCTGCGCGCCAGTCCGAAGCCAACGATGAAAAAGGTAAACAGCGGCGTCATCGTGTACAGCGCTGTGGCGATCCCATCCGCCCATTGCATCCCCGCACCTACATGCTGCCAGTTCCACAGAACAGTGATATCGACGATTTGCGAGATCAGATACATCGCTGCCAGGACCGCGGTCCAGCGACGCCACCGCCGTTCTTCGCTGAGTCCGAATAGCGTTAACAGCAGCAGCCACAGCGACATGTCCTGCAGCGACGAGACCAACTGCAGATACATCTGCAGCGATGCGAAAGTCAGGCCATATTGGATCGCGTCCAGCCGCCGGAAACCAATCAGTCCGTCCGCCAGCAGATAGATCGCGAGCCACAGAAAGAGCCATTGCGTGCGCTCGCGCAGGTAAAGCAACAGCGCGATCAGACCCGAGACAAAGATCGCCGCCGCCATCAGGAAACCAGGGAATTGTCGCCGCTCCTGCTGGAATCGCGGCTCCATCGCCTGCATGGCCAGGAACCGCTGGTTGCCCACCGCTGGCGCGCCATTCAGGCCGCCCATCGTCCACAGGTCGGTGGAGGAGAGCGGACACTTCCACACCCGCACTGCGAGCACACCACTAGCCTCACCCGATGCGTTCACCGGCAAAGAAAAAAACGCGCTATGGCCAAATGTCCACCAGTTTGCGTGCGGCGGCAACTTGCCATAGCTGCCAATCCTTTTACCGTTCCAGTAAAGCTCGTAGGCATCATCCACCGGCGGCATCAGGATCGCCAGTGATTTGTCCGCCCCCGTGATCTCAATCCGCTTTCGATACCACGCAAATCCGGTATAGCCGGGATGTGTCTGTGCCCCCCAAGTGTCATCGCCGCGAATCTGCTCCCAGCCGGAATCGTCATAGCCGGGATTCGCCCACGCCATGTCATCGCTGGTATGAAACTGCCACAGCCCGCCGATCGCAACCGAGCCAGCGCCCGGATCATGCGCTTTGAAAGTATCGGCATGGGCGCGAACTTCCGGCAGGGACACGCAGAGCAGCAATAGAAGAAGCGCACGAAACAGGAGGTGACCGTCTCTTCGAGAGCCCCAGCCAATCATCGTTCGTCACCCTCCTCGCCACCCGATACATACCGGAGATCATTCCGCATCGCGGCAGCTCACCGGCCGCCAATGCCACTGGCAACGCACAGCTCGCTCCGGAAAGTGGGCCCAGGGAGAAGATTCGGCGGAAGTGCGCGTATCCGAGCATACGGGGCCCACGCGGTTCGCAGCAAGAAGGTTTTTGGGGCCGGCAAGCGAGAGCGCGCGCATCTATTCCTGCCCGGAAATCGGCCCGCTCACCGCTGGTCTTTCGTTAAGTAGACCGCGTCGGGACGGCAGAGCGGGGCCGCGATTCAGGGCCGGACATCATTCCCAGAAGCCGACATCGTTCCCAGAATGGTTCTCAGCCGTTAGCTACTGCACCGCATAACCAACCATCTTCCAGGCGGCACCCTCATGCACCATCACCACCGACTCCAACTGCGGATGCCCATTCGCAAACACCGTCTGATACACAAACGCGACATACTCGCCCTTGGGCAGATTGGGCATCTCGGTATTCCACTCGCTGGCGGTCAGATCGCGGGTCACCAGCGGATCGAGCGGCTTGCGCATCGTCTCCATATGCCGAACCCAGCCACGCTCCGGCACCTGCGAGCGAAAATAATCCGACCCCGCAGCCCAGCTCTTGTCGTAGGTTTCCGCGTCTTCGATCTTCAGCCACGCCTCGGCCGAAGTGCGCGCCGCCGCAATCGCATCGGCATGCTGCGCGTTGATCTTCTCCTGCTTCTTGCTAAGCTGCGCGCCGCCGGGAAGAGCCGGCAACAATGCGAGTCCCAGCAGCGCTGCCGCGAGCCGTTCACTCGCCATACTTGACCGAACACCCATATGGACGCGTCGAAGCCACCTGCACCTGCCGCCCCGCCATCGCCTGGCTCAGCGCGGAAGAGACGTAATTCTTCGCATCCTTCACATCCGCCATGTCGGTCGTTGGCTTGTCGTCGATCGCGCCCGCATAGATCAGCTTGCCCTGGGGATCGATCACGAACATATGCGGCGTGGTCTTCGCGCTATACAGCCGCCCAATCTCGCCGTTCGGATCGAGAAGTGCCGCCGTCGGATGCGCGTGCACCTGTTCGATATACGCATTCTCCTCGGGCGCCGTCAGATAGCCATCCTCCGTATGCGATGGCGACGACGAAAGCACCGTCAGCCACACCACGCCCTTGCCTGTCCACTGCTGTTGCAGCGCCTGCATGTTGCCGCTGTCATAGTGCTTTTTCGTAAAAGGACAGGTGCGGTTGGTCCACTCCAGCACCACGTACTTGCCGCGATACTGCTCAAGCGACTCCGTCTTTCCCTGCGAATCTTTTCCGGTAAACGTGGGCGCTGCCTGTCCCACCGTGGCCGCATGCCCTGCGTTTCTCTGCGAATCCTTTTCTGCGGCGCCCGGCGCAGCCGGCCCCACTGTCGCCGCACGTGCCACTAGCACGATCGCCAGAGCGATCAACGCAATCCCTACATAAGCAACCGCACGCCAGGCCCCGAGTCGACGAACATACAACTGTTCACTCGCCATAGCTCACTCCTGCGATTAATTGGATGGTTCGAGCGATGCCGTTCGAGAGCTTCCTGCATCCGGCAGCGCCTTCAAAGCGTCCAGCACGGTGTTGGTCGTCAATACTTCTGGCAGCACCCGCGCGGGCGCGCCCGGTGTCCCCGGATACAACGCATAGGTCGGCACGCTGGAGCGCCCCAGGGTGGCCAGCGCACGCGCTATGCCCTCATCATGCCGCGTCCAGTCCGCGCGGACCAGCGCGATCTTCCCATCCTGCAATCGGTTCAGCACCTCGGGCCGCTCCAGCACTACGCGCTCATTCACCTGGCAGCTCAAACACCAGTCCGCCGTAAAATCCACAAACACCGGACGCCCCTGCGCCTGATACTGCGCCACGACATCCGGAGCAAACGGCTGCCACGCGCGCGTGGAATCTGTGCGTCCCGTGTGCCCGCCAGTCCCGCCCATCGCGACGATAGACGTGGTCGGTGCAGGAAAACTTCGCACGGCGTACACAGGAGCGGCCGCCGCCAGCAGTAAAATCACCACAGCTGTTGCAGTAGCCGGCAGCCGCGCCGGCCACCGCCCCAGCACCCAGCCGGCAATCCCCAGAAGCAGAAACGCAGTCAACAATCCAATCAGCGCCGTCGCCCCGGCAAGCTGCGCAAACACCCACACCAGCCAGATCACCGTCCCAAAGATCGGCACCGCCGTCGCCTGCTTCAGCAGCTCCATCCACGCGCCCGGCTTCGGCAGCAGGCGTGTCCACGCCGGCTGAAATGCCAGCAGCAGATACGGCAGCGCCAGCCCCACGCCCAACGCCGTAAACACCGCAAAGGCCACCACCGCCGGCTGCACCAGCGCAAATCCAATCGCCGCCCCCAGGAACGGCGCCGCACACGGCGTCGCCACCACCACGGCCAGCACGCCGGTAAAGAAGCTCCCCGCCAGCCCATGTTTATTCGCGAGCGAAGACCCCGCGCTGGTTACGCTCAGTCCGATCTCAAACATCCCGGCCAGCGACAGCCCAAGGAAGAACAGCAGCAGCGCAATCATCGCAACAAACGCCGGCGACTGGAACTGGAAGCCCCAGCCCAGCTGCCGTCCACCCGCGCGCAGCGCCAGAAGCACCCCGACCACAATCCAGAACGACACCAGGATGCCCGCGGTATACGCCAGCCCCTGCACCCGCATCGAGCGCCGCTCCGCGGTCGAGGACTGCACCAGCGCCAGCGCCTTGATGAACAGCACCGGAAAAACGCAGGGCATCAGGTTCAGCAGAACGCCGCCGATCAACGCAAATCCGACGTAGCGCGCCAGACCGGCGCCCGCCGACACGGTAAGCGGCGCAGCCGGGATCACGCCCTGCTCAGCCCGGATAAGATACGAAGTCCCATCCGGCAGCAGCACAATGCCGCCCAGCGCGCGCGGCGCCTTCTGCAGATTCTCATCCTGCTTCAGCGCGATCACCGCGCCATCCCGCCGCGGCGTCACCGGCTGCGGCGCCGCATTCGCAATCACGCTCGGGTCTGCAGGAAAGAACTCTGCGCCATCCAGTCGGCGTCCGGTCAGCACAGCCAGTTGGAAGCCGTCCGAGACGCGCGTAAAAATCGCCTTCGACCGCGCCGGCAGCACCTTCGGCATCGCCCTAAAGGTCTTCTGGAACAGCGGCGCCGCCGCGGAACTGGAACCGTTAGAGCCACCCGAACCAACCGGCAGATCCAGCGACAGGTGAGCCTTGCCCGGGATACAAGCCTGCCGGCACACCAGCCAGCTCACATCCGCGGCTACCGGGACCGCCTTTGCGGGCTTTCCATTCACATGCAGCTCCGCCGGAAACAGCACCTGCGTCTCATAGCCAAAGTCCATCAGCGGACCCAGCGGCAGCCGCTTCGGCGCAGGAAATTGCAGTGGCCCCACCGTCACTTCTTCAGGAAGCGTCCACTTCACCGCGGGCGGCTCGCCCGAGTCGCCGGCGTTGGTCCAGTAGATGTGCCAACCCGGCTCCAGATCGAACAGCAGCCCTACGTGCGGCGGCATTGCAGTATGCGAGGAACCAGGTGACACCGACGCCTGGTCCGCGACCAGCGACACCTTCAGATGCCGCGCTTCCACGCTGCTCTGCGCATCGCCCCGCAAGCAGAACGCAGCCATCGTCACGACCAGCAGGAAGGCCGGCAGCAGGCGCAGGCGGTACTCGAAGTCACCAGTGGGACGTGCGTGCAAGCGTGCGTTCATAAATAGGTTTGCTCTATTGTAGGACGGCAAACCCATTGTTCGGTTACGGGTCTACGGAGCCTCTAAGCAAACCGATTGTCATCTCATTGTCGACCGGAACGCCGCTGCCGCCATACCGCAAGCGAGACGGGCGACCTCCGAACCCACTTCCACGAAGTTACTTTCGCTTTTGACCGTCCGCCGTTCCGGACCACGCCGCATGCGCCTTCAGGATGCACCGGTCCATCACCACCCCAACGCCGTCGGCCTCCGCCCAGCCCGCCGCCTCGTCGTGGCAGACGCCCTCCTGCAACCACAAGTAAGGGATCTTCAGCCGGATCACATCCTTCACAATCTCGGGCACATAAACCGGATCACGAAAGACAACCACCAGGTCGATCTTCCCCACCGCCGCGTACGCCTCGTCGAGCGAATCGAAGGTCGGCTCGCCCAGAATCGTCCGGCTCCGCGCCTCCGGGTTCACCGGCACGATCCTGTATCCGTGCTGCTGCAGGTAGTGCGCCACGCTCAGACTCGGCCGCCCCGGCCTGTCCGACAGCCCTACCACGGCAATCGTCTTCGCCGTCTTCAGGATCGTTCGTATCGTCTCCGGCTCATTCATGCGGCGTCCCTTGGTCCCTCGTTGGCTTGGATGACAATCCGACGAGTCAGGGTCCAAAACCGTCCCCGATTCATCTACTCGGTAATCACTCGGTCCGCCCACTCCACGAGCCCCACGAAGATCGTCGGGTTGCCGTACTTTGCGCCGTAGTTCGCAAGGTCGCTCTCACCTACACCTCGAGCGCGCGAGCACGCACCGCACGCAAAAATTGGGATCCTCCTGGCTGCAACTTTCTCCAGCGTCTGCGCCAGGGGCGGCCACCCTACCGGCACCACCGCCTCGGCTTCGCTCTTGCGCATGAGCCCGACCGCCTCGCCTAAAAGGAAAATCTGTACCGAGTGGCCCGCCTCGGCGAGCGCCATTCCGTGCAAAAACGGAAACGCCGCCTTGGTCGGATCATCCGATCCCCAAGCGCTTTTCATCATGATGTTGAGTGACTTCTTTGGATTGGACGATGGCTGCGCCGGGGGACCCTCCGTGGCGAAACCTCGTGTGGCAATTGCCATCAGTGGGAATGCAGCGAGCTGCGCGAGAAAGGATCTACGTGACACGCAATACCTCCTGATCGTGCATAGAGAGGCCCGCCGCTAGTTATACGCTGAGCGCCTGTATCCCCGGCGGAGGGGGCAGCTCAGCCTGAGAGATCAAGATCGTCCCCGGTAGCCGCCACCGGCACACCACCCTGCTGCCGCATCAGCAGATAGCCGCGGATGAACGGCGCCAGGGCGCCATCCAGCACACTGTCCACATCGCCGACCTCCACCTTGGTACGGTGATCCTTCGCAATCCGGTACGGTTGCAGCACATAGCTGCGAATCTGCGAGCCAAAATTGATCTCCAGCTTCGAGTCCTCAATCTTGCGGCTCGTTTCTTTCTTCTTTTCCAGCTCGTACTCATACAGCCGCGAGCGCAGCATCTTCATCGCCTTCTCGCGGTTCTTGTGCTGCGAGCGCTCATTCTGGCACTGCACCACGATGTTGGTCGGAAGATGCGTGATGCGCACGGCCGAATCGGTCGTGTTCACATGCTGCCCGCCCTTGCCGCCGCTGCGATAGGTATCGGT
>DATBCB010000015.1:0-2098 GCA_036270675.1 Acidobacteriaceae bacterium
CTCAGAACTGGAACCGCGCCTACGTAGCCTGTTCGGGACAGCGCACGTCGACAGGGGTGCCCAGGTCAGTGGAAGGGAAGTGCTTGGACGTCCAATCGCCGCCCGATCTGAGACCAGCTCGTCTCAGCGATATCGTGTGCCAACAGCATCGATGGGCATCACTGCACACCGGCAAAATTGAAACACGATTGGTTCATTCGGTTCGCAGCGCCTGCATCGGATCGATCGTCGCCGCACGCCGCGCCGGAATCATCCCGGCCACGCATGCCGCCACTGCCAGCGTCATAATTGCGACTGCCATCACGCTCGCATCCGCATTGGTGATGTCGTACAACTGCGTCTTCACAAAGCGCACGCACACGAGCGCCACCGGTATGCCGATCGCGAGGCCGAGCCCCGCTTGCACCATCGCGCCGCGCATCACCAGCGCCACCACGCTCTTGCGCTCCGCTCCCAGCGCCATGCGAATGCCGATCTCGCTCGTGCGCAGCGCCACCGTATACGCCGTCACGCCATACAATCCCACCGCCGCCAGCAGCAGCGCCAGCCCGCCGAACAATTCTGTCAGCTGCGCGATCATGCGATCGTCGTTGAAGCGGTCGGCAACCTGCTGATCGAAGGTCTGGAACTTCACCACCGTCAGGTTCGGATTGATGCTCGTAAGCGTCCTCCGCACCAGCGATTCCATATCGTTCATCGGACGGTCCGTCTCCAGCACAATTGCGCCCGCATAGAGCGACAGGTCCTTATCGATAGGGTCTTTGTCGCTCGGCGCGCGCTGCATCATCGGCAAAAAGTACATCGCGTGGTCCTTCCAGCGCACGGTGACGTACGTCGTATCCTCCACTACACCCACGATCTGATAATCGCCCGGCCCTTTCTGGCTTCCCCCAAAGTGCCGCCCGATCGGGTTCTCGCCGGGAAAAAACTTCTTCGCAAATGTCTGGTTCACCACCGCCACCGCGGGCGCCGTCGACGTATCCTGCACCCCGATCCCGCGCCCCATCACCACGCGTGTTCCCACGGAATCGAAGTATTCGGCGTTCGCCTTCACCACCGACGCACCGGCGTGCGGATCGGGCTTGCCCTCGATGTGAATGCCCGTGCCCCAGTTGTTGTCTTCCATCGGCGTATACAGACTGATCCCCACCTTCACTACACCGGGCAGCGCATGGAAGCGGTCTTCCATGGTCCGGTAGAGCGCCTCCAGCTGCGGCTGCGAGTAGCCCGCCGCCTGCGGATTGATGTGCACGATATAGCGGTTCTTCGTCTCCAGCCGCAAATTCGAGTGCTCCAGCTTGTTCAAGCTCCGCGCAAACAATCCCGCACCCACCAGCAGCACCAGCGACAACGCCGCCTGCAGAACGACAAGTCCGCGCTGCAGCAGAGACGCCCGCGTCGTTGTCGAGCGCGATCCGCTGCGCAGCGCATCCGCCGGCTGCGTCCGCGCCGCAATCCACGCCGGCGCCACCCCAAACAGCACACCCGTCACCAGCGACAATGCGAAGGCGAATCCCAGCACCGGCAGCGACGGGGTAGCATGGATCGGCAGCGACTCCGCCCCTGGGAAGGCCAGCAGCAGCAGCGCCCGCGCGCCCGCATACGCCACCAGCAGCCCCACCGCGCCGCTCACCGCCGCCAGCACAAGGCTCTCCGTGAGCAACTGCTGGATGATCCGCGACCGCATCGCGCCCAGCGCTGTGCGCAGGCTCATCTCCGTCTTGCGCGCCATCCCGCGCACCAGCAGCAGGTTCGCAATATTCGCGCATGCGATCAGCAGCACCGCGCCGGAGATCCACATCAGCAGGTGCAGGCTCGTGGCCGCGTCCTCATGCATCGCCTGGATCCCGCCGCCCGCCGGCGTCAGCACCACGTGTGCACGCGCCAGCAGCTTCTTGCCTTCACCCGCGGAGAAGGTCTTCGATTGCGCGAATGACTGCCGTAGCAGCATGCTCAGCTTCTGCTGCAACTGCTGCTGATTCACTCCCGGCTTCATCCGCCCCACTATGTACAGCCACTGCATATCGGCATCATGCACATAGGGCGCATTGGTCAGCGGCGGCATCGACTCAATCGGCAGATAGAAATCCGGCGGCGT
>DATBCB010000016.1:0-3754 GCA_036270675.1 Acidobacteriaceae bacterium
AGACGTCCAGGGTCTTGTTTGGAGCAGTTTGCGCGTTGAGGAGGCCCGCAGTGGAGGCAAGCAGGAGGAGCAGAGAGAGCAAGCGCATGGAGGCAAGTGTAACTGCGTTCTCGTGATCTTCCGCGATCGAGGAAGTGGTTCGAAAGCGATCAGGTGGTGATCTCGGTTCCACGGGATTCGCGCGCGAACGACATCACGATGGCGATGAACAGCGCGACCGCAATGATGGTGATCGCCAGCACCGCCCCGTAGCTGCCGGTGCGCTCGGCTATGCGGGCCTGGATATTCGTAAGCTTGGACGCGATGAGATTGCCCAGCTGATACACCACGCCGGGAAAGGTGGCGCGCACCGGACCGGGCGAGATTTCGCTGAGATAGACCGGGATCACGCCCCATGCGCCTTGCACCATGAACTGCACCAGGAAGGCGCCCGCCGCCAACGCAACGCGCCCATGCGACAGCGTGGCCAGCGGCGTTGCCGGAATGGCCAGCAGGGCCGCAGTGATGATGGCGCGCTTCCGTCCCCAGCGCTCTGAGAGCGTCCCAAAGACCACTCCGCCGGCGATCGCGCCCAGGGAGAGCACGATTCCGATCACGCCCACCGTATGCGGATCGAAGTGATGGTCGCTCTGCAGAAACAGCGGATGCAGGTCCTGGCTGCCGTGACTAAAGGCGTTGAAGCCGGACATGAGCAGGACAAGAAACAGAAACAGTGGCAAATAGCTGCGGACGCCCTGCCACAGTGCGGAAAGAGAAATTCCGGCGCCGCGTGCTGCGCTGCCCTGCTGCCAGGCGGGGGATTCCTCGACCTTCCATCCGATGTAGCCGGCGACCAGCGCCGGCATGGCACCAACGATGAACATGCCGCGCCATCCGATGGATGAGAAGAGCAGGCCGAAGACCGCAGCGGCAATAAGATAGCCGACGTTGTAGCCTTCCTGCAGCAGGCCGGAGAAGAAGCCACGATTTTCTTTCGGCAGGGTTTCAAAGGTGAGGGCAACGCCGACCCCCCACGCTCCACCCATGGCGATGCCGAACAAGGCCCGCAGAATCAGCAAGACGTGAAGCGACGGCGTGAAGGCACAGGCCAGTTCCAATACGGAATAGCAAAGAATATTGACGATCAGGGTGGGCCGCCGTCCGATTCGATCCGCCATCCAACCGAACAGGAGAGCACCCAGTGGCCGGAAGGCAAGAGTGAGGACAAGCGCTTCGGTTACCGCGCTCTTCGCGACGCGGAAATCTGTCGCAATGGCGGATACACAAAAGACAAGAATGAAATAGTCGAAAGCATCCAGCGACCAGCCAAGGAAGCATGCGACGAAGGCATGGCGCTGCTTGGCGGTGAGGGTCCGGAATGGAGCCAGAAGATTCACCAGGCAGTCGCCAGCA
Source organism: Acidobacteriaceae bacterium (assembly GCA_036270675.1). Lineage (GTDB taxonomy): Bacteria > Acidobacteriota > Terriglobia > Terriglobales > Acidobacteriaceae > KBS-83. The sequence goes on from DATBCB010000016.1 coordinate 1,393, forward strand.
TAGCAGCAGAGGTTCTTGAGCGATCTATTTGCAACGTTGTGATCCAGCGCGTGAATTCACGAAGAAGCGTTAGGCACGGAGGTCCGATGTGGAAAGGCCGTTGAGCTACGAGCCTGAGCATGTCCAGACGTTTGTCAGCCCGGCAGAGGCGGCGCTTGGCAGCCTGGAGCGAACTGCGAATCATCTGCGGCGCGAAATCCATCTGATGCTGCGCGCCCACGGCGTGACCTGGACCCAGTACAACGTACTGCGGGTTCTCCGCGACGAAGCTTCCGGCGGACTCACCTGCTCGGAACTGGGCCGTCGGTTGGCGCCGGCTGACCCCGACATCACCCGCCTGCTGGATCGGCTGGCCAGGCAGCGGCTGGTGCGGCGGCGCCGCGACCTGCGTGACCGGCGCGCTGTCGTGACCGAGATCACCCAGGATGGCCGGCGGTTGCTGGAATCGATCGGTCTATCGCTGGATGGACAAATTCGCCGGCTATTCGACCACATGACCCCGGCGCGCTTGCAATTCCTTGTGGAGTTGCTTGACGAGGCGCGAAGATCGCAGAAAACAAACGAGCGCACTCCACAGCCGCTCCCAACTGCGCGAGCGGGCTGAAGTTGGGCGGAAAACGTAAGAGGGAGGCCGGGTCGGCCTCCCTCTCTGAACTGCAATTTGCGCTGGGCTACTTTTGCGGCGGCTATTTTTGGGCCTGGGCCGCATGCTGCAGCGGAACCGGTGTGAGCACCGCGTCGCCGCCCTCGGCGTTGACGGCGCCATCCGCGAACTTTTTGTGCAACTGGTGGTGCAGGCAATAGAGCGCCAGCTCAAGCCGGTCTGAAACCCCGAGCTTGTCGTAGATCTTGCGCAGGTAGTTCTTAATCACCTGCTCGGTGGTACCCAGTTGGTAGGCGATCTCTTTATTACGCTTGCCCTGGGTGATGCAGGTAATGATCGCCATCTCCTTCGGAGACAGGCGCGGCTGACTCTTCGGGCTGGTCAGCGCCGTAGCCTGCGAGCGGTAAGCCTCGATGACCCAGTTCACCGACTGGTTGTCAATCCAGGTCTCGCCCTGGGCGATTTTGCGGACGCACTTGACCAGCAGGTCCGGTGAAATGGACCGCGGGATGATGCCACGCACGCCCCGGCGGTAGAGCTCGACCGTATTCTGTTCATCCGTCGCAACGGCCTGGATAATGATCTTGACCTGCGGATTGCGGCGCACGATGGCCGGTATGGCATCCGTAGTGCCCGTGATCAGGCCGCCTTCGAGAATGACCAGGTCGGTGGGGAACCGCTGGATAGCCGCTTCCAGGTTCTGGAGGTTGTCAACTTGTGCAACCACCCGGATGTCGTCTTCCAGGGCAAAGATCTTGCGCATGCCCACGCGATAGATCGCCTGCGAATCCGCAAGAATGATGCGGACGATGTTGGTCTCGGTCGATGCACTGGGCTCGACCGGATCGCCGGGGATGGTCTCTTCGAGCATGTCTGGCTTGGCTGCGCTCATAAACAATTCTACTGACTGAAGTAATATTCGTCGATAACTGCCGCGGCACGCCAGCAGGTCTCGCTGGTGTTGCAGCGTACCACACGGCCGGTGCAGTGAACTACTACATCTGTTGGCGTACCCATGGCTTCGGCGGGCATCTTCATCGTAAAGCGAACCTGCGTCTGAACCTCGAGGGGCCGGGCCAGCGTAAAGGCGACGCCGGTGGCGGAGATGTTCTCCGTGGTCGCTGCCAGCTCACCAGCCGCAGTGAAGAGCCGCAGGGGAATCTGAAGCGGAAAACGAACAGCATTTCTCAGCTCAACCGGGGCATCCGCTTTTGCCTGTGCCGAGAGTGCGGGAGTCATGGCGTTACTCTAAGTGAACGGCTGCGAGTGGGGACATCCCACGAAAAGAGTAGCGAGAGACCCGCGCGTGGAAGCGATGCGCCCCTCGATGTGACTCTTCTACTCGACCGCGATGCAATTCGGTGACGATCCGCAGCCTCCAATGCAGAGAATTCAGTACCTCGGTAATATTACCCGTCTACAGAAAGTTAAATTCCACCAAAGTTGTAGCAATGGTGGGGGGCCTCCTCTAAGGTTCGTACTACGTAGGCGATACGCCGCGAGCACATACCCCTCGGGAGGCCCTTTCCATGAAGCTGCTGTCAGTTGCAGCCTTGTCCGCCGTTCTACTAGTACCCTTCGTTGCTAACGCAAAAGTATCGAACTTTAGCCCGAGCGCCCCGTTCCCGCATCTGGGCAAGAGCGTGGTCGCCTTCAGCCCCAGCGCTCCTTTCCCGCATCTGGGCAAGAGCGTGGTCGCCTTCAGCCCCAGCGCTCCTTTCCCGCATCTCGGCAAGAGCGTGGTCGCCTTCAGCCCCA
>DATBCB010000017.1:0-1609 GCA_036270675.1 Acidobacteriaceae bacterium
TCCACTTGCAGATCAGCAAGCATGTTGGCGGGGAAAACGCCTCGATCCACGATATAATGACGCCAGGCGAATACCGGCAGCACCATCGCTGCGGCTGCGAGCCCCGTCAAAAGCGCCGCCTTGCCATAGACGTTGGCGCCGGCACCCAGCAGGAAGGCGTTGAAAAACGCGAGCACGGCACCGAGCGCAAGGAGCACGTTGGGCGCGCGCCAGGGGCGATGCACATCCGGGCTGTCGATCCGGTGGATCCAGCCGGCATTAAGATTGAGGAAGTTGAAAATAAGGTAGCAGCAGTTCGATACCGCGAGCACGAAGATATAATCCGACATCAGAAGCAGGATCAGATTGAATCCGAGGCCCGTCCACATCGCCCGTGTCGGTGCGCCGTGGATGTTCACATGGGAGAGATAACGCGGCAGCCACCCGTCGACCGAACCTTGGTAGAGCGTGCGCGACGATCCGGCCATGGCGGTGATGATCGACAGCACCAGTGCCAGCAGCAGCAATAGTACTATCAGCCCGGAGATGACCGCGCCGCCGCCGACCATATGCGCCATCGCAGCCGCAACGCTGGAACCATCGTATATGCCAGGGTCGAGCATGGTCTCGAGCCCGAGCGTGCCCTGGAAGGCGAGCGGCACAATGGTGAACATGAGGATGCACAGAAGTCCCGCGGAGAGGATGGAGCGCACGCAATCGGTCGCAGGCGATCGCAGCTCGCTCGTGTAGCAAATCGTGGTCTCGAGCGCGTAGGTGGACCATGCCGCGAGGAACAGCCCGCCGAGAAAGACGCTCCAGCCTTGCCTGTCCCACACTCCAGAAACCGGGTGGCCGTGCTCGACGCCGCTCAATGGAGTGAGCGGAAAAAGATTGGCAAGCTTCATGTTGCCGGAAATGATCGGCGTCACGGCGATGAAGAAGAGCGGCAACAGCACTAGGATTCCGATCACCATCTGGAAGCGGGCAGTGAGCAGCACTCCGCGATGCTGGACGGCAAAGACCGCCAGCAGCAGCGTGGCGCCGATCAAAAAGGTGGCGTTGATGCGCAACGTAAGACCGTCCTTGAGTATGGACAGATCAACGAGCTCTATCTGGGCAGTGCGCAGGGCCGAATGCGCGGGTGTGAATGCGGTGAGTATATATCCTGCTGCAATGCCGCAGCCGATGGACAGGACCGGCGTCCAAGCGAGCCAGTTGCACCACACGGAGAGCGGTGCGATGAGCTTGCCGTAACGGATCCAGGCCGCCGCTCCATACACCGAGGCGCCTCCCGACTTGCTCGGGAACATCCCGGCGATCTCGCCATAGGTGAAAGCCTGAATGAAGCCGAGCAGCACCGAGAGCGGCCACACGATGTAGGCGGGCGTGCCGACGGTGGCGGCAATACCGCCGATGGAGAACAGAACCAGCGCCGGGACGCCGCTCGCCAGCCAGAACGCATCCTGCCAGCCGATAGCCCGGCGCAGCGCATGCAGGGGCGCCGCCGCATCGGTTCGGGTCCCGGCCGCGGTCTCGGATATCGCCATCGTCTGCTAGCCGACTTGCACGCCCAAGAGATCGCGATGCGCCGCCTGCAGATGCTGCTGGATGATTGCAACAGCGCGCTCGC
>DATBCB010000018.1:0-4525 GCA_036270675.1 Acidobacteriaceae bacterium
CGATCTTCACTTTCCAGACCGGTTCCACGCCAGTCCCTGGGCTGCCACACGCGGCGGCGGCTTTACCTTTTGCGCCAGACGCGCACGCACCCCACCGCCTACGAGTTCCCGTCGCGAAGCCGCCATCAGGAACAGGATGCAAATGGAAAACGGGCTGCCGAAGCTGAACAGGTACCGGGTCGAGATGTTGTTCAGGAAATACACGATCATCAGATACCACAGCATTGCGTAGTAGCGCGTCCAGGCGTTGTTCTCCCGCAGGTTCGAGACCTTCCACAGCAGAAAGAAGACGCGCAGCATACTGCCCAGGACCAGCCCTCCGCCAATCAGGCCGCTCTCAAACAGAAGCTGCACATAGCCATCGTCGATGGTGCCCACCAAGCGATCGCCTGCGCGATAGCCGAAGCCGAAAAGCCACCGGTTGTGCGTGCGCAGGACGCGGAAGGCGATCTGCCACATCCCGGTGCGTCCCGAGAGGCCGGATTTCACGCCGCGCTGGCTCGAATTCAGCGACAGGAAGTCCACCAGAAAACTTCCTACCTGGCCAATGCGGTTGTGCTGCAGCAGAAACGCCACCGCAAAGGGAACCACAATCAGCAAAAGGACGACATGGAGATGCCGTACGCGGAATCTTTCGAGCCATCCGCCACTCAGGCCACGGGCCAGCAAGGCCGCTCCGGCCACAAGCACTGCAGAGAGTGTGCCGCGCGAACCGGTAATGAAGATCAGGCCAAATGCCGCAAACGAGAGCCCAATCAGCACCCACTTCTTCCAGCCTGCCTTCTCTTCCATCGCCCGCCACACGATGACTGGGAGGAACCCCCCGTAAATAAAACTAATCAGATTGGGGTGCGCGCGAGTGCCGCCGTTGAAGCGCCCCGATGCCCCGGCAAACAGCGTATGCCGGCCGGTAATCAAACTCAGACTGAGCGTCAGAATTCCCGCTTGCGAATACGCGCGGATCACACCCGGTACTCCGATCTCCTGCACGATCAGCCGTGCGCTGAGAAACACTCCGACAAATACCAATCCATACAGTGCGGAATATGTGTCGTGCGACGTATAGGAGATTGCCTCGCCGAACAGCAGCGCCGCCGCAAACAACAGACCGCCGCCACCCAGGATATGTTGTACGCGCTCCGTACGCTGCCTTCCAAACAGCACCAGCATGCCGCAGAAGGCCAGGACCGCCAGAGAAAGCATCCCCCCGATCCCTGACGAAACCTCGTATTGGAGAAAAGCGAGCAGGAAACTGAAACAAAGGCTTGCCCGGATAAGCCAGCGAAGAGTTATGCGGGCGGGCGGTGACGCGGCCAGTCCGGCAGTGGACGATGCGGTCCATTCCACGCCTTGCGCCATCTTCATCCGCTCCATCTGCAGTTGCTTTGGCTCAATGCACCACGCTGGTTTTGGCAGGTCGCTGGCACATTCTATTACGCTCAGGAACCCCTTTTGCCTTGACTCCGTTGGTTCCAGAGATAGAGGTATTCGGAGAACCGGTGGAGTCAGTATGGCATTCTGTCTTGGAACGCCGCTATGCGTCAAAAGCGGGATCGCGAGAGCCCGGATTGTCATCGAACTCACAGGACCGAACCTTGGGGATGGAACGTCAAAGAGGTAGAGGAATGAGGCGCATGGGGCGTTGGGCCGAGATCAGACGCAGGCTGCGGTATACCGAAAATCTTCTGTGGCGCTCGGCGGTGACGCCGATGCTGGGGACGCATCAAAGGCCCCGGCCGGCGATGCCGAATGAGCTCGGCATCACTTTCATCGGCCACTCTTCGTTTCTGGTGCAGGCCGGGGGACAGAACCTGCTCTTCGACCCGGTCTTCTCGACGTGGGTGATCCTGCTGCGCCGACAGCGGCGGGCCGGCGTGCGGGTGGGCGATCTGCCACCGATCGACGTCGTTCTGTTATCCCATGCGCACATGGACCACCTGGATCGCTCCTCACTGCGGCGTGTGGTGCGCGCGACGCGCCGGCGCACCGGTCGCGCGCCCATTGCCATTGTGCCGACGGACGTGAGCGACGTTGTGCGCAACCTCGGCTTCTCTCAGATCATCGAGCTGCGCTGGTGGCAACGCTATGAGACGCATGGCCTGACCATCACGCATACGCCGGCCAAACACTGGGGCACCCGCTGGATCACGGACGGCCATCGCGGCTATGGCGGCTATTTTGTTGAGGGCGGCGCTCGCCGGCTCTATTACTCCGGCGACACCGCGTACTTCGCGGGCTTCCACGAGATTGGCGCACGCCTGCGTCCGGAAGTCGCCTTGCTGCCGATCGGCGCTTACTCGCCGGATAGCTACCGTGCCGTCCACACCAGTCCGGAAGATGCTCTGCGCGCCTTCGAGGACCTTGGAGCGGAGCTGATGGTGCCCATGCACTATGGCACCTTCTGGCTCTCCGCGGAGCCGCTGGAGGAGCCCCTGCCTCGACTGCTGGCCTCTGCAGAGAAAATAGGATTAGCCGAGCGGGTTGCTGTGATCAGCGAGGGTGAGACGCGGCTCTTGGCGAAAGAGGCGCGGTTACTGGAGGAAGATCGGGAGGAAAGAACGGCGTCTGTTCGGTAGAGCATTTCCCCTGTAGATTTAAGGCGGCCAGCAAAAGCTTATGTGGCCTTTCCTTAAAGAAAGGCCAAGCCGACCTGATTTCCGCGAGCTCGCCGTATCAGGGAAAATGCTCTAACTCAGTGGCCGTGCTCGCCGTGTTGCGCGTGCTCGTCCTGGCTGGATGAAGCATCGGATTTGCCTTTTCGTGCAGCCCGGGCCAGGTCGCCTTCCTTGTCGATGAAGTAGAGATAGCCCTTCTCGCGAACCAGCTTTGTCTCCGCGACTACTTCCTCGGCGCCGTCGCCGCCCTTCTTCTTGCGCGCGACGTTTCCTTGCTTGTTGATGAAATAGAGATATTGCTTGTAATCGCGCTCGAGACCCAGCTTCTGGACCTTCTCTGCCATGATCACTGTCCTCCGCAGGTTGAATTGCCACCGCGTGCCCAGGGACGATAGCAAAGAAGACAGACTTATTGGCTGGCGTGCAGGGCAGCACTGGCCCGCTGCTCATCTGCCTTTTTGGCCTGGTCTTCGAGGGCCTGTGCCTGCGGTAGATAGCTGATGGCCTGACTGATCATCGGGTCCCACTCGGCGCGGACGTGGAGACCCTGAAGCTCGCCGAACTGGGTGGTAAAGATATCTGACTTGATGTTCGCCTTGAGCCAGTCCGAGATGCCGCTCAGGTCCTGCTCCGTGAAGGCGATCTGCTGGCTGGTCAGGAACTGGCGGAACTCATTCATCACCGCGTCATCTACCTGGAAATTCTTATCGATCGTGCGATTGGCCAGGTAGTGACTCGCGAAATTAAAGAAGACATAGTGTTCCAGCAGCACGTCCTGGAAATGGTTCGATTTCGGTGTGTCGATCTTGTCGTCCGGCGTGATCCCGCCGCCGCCATACACCGTGCGACCTGAATCCGTCAGCTTGACCTCGCGATTCTTGTCGTCCGAGGAGGAAGGCTGATCATGGTTGTAGTAGTAGTCGTACAGCGATACGCCGTTATAGTTGCGCTGGATGAGCCGGCCGCTGGGCGTGTAGTAGTGATAGGTCGTCAGCGCCAGGCCGGTGTTGTCAGAGAGCGGATAGACCGTCTGCACCAGGCCTTTACCAAAGGTGGTCTCGCCCACGACGATGGCGCGATCATGATCCTGCAATGCGCCGCTGACGATCTCCGCGGCCGAAGCGGTGCCATGGTTCACCAGCACGACGATGGGGAAGCTCCTGCCGCCGTTGCCATGGGTCGCACGCTGGGTCTGTTCGGGATAGGCGCGTCCCCGCTGAGAGACGATGACCTGGCCCTTCTGCAGAAACTTATCGCAGACAGATACTGCTTCGGTCAGCAGTCCGCCGGGATTGCTGCGCAGATCCAGCACCAGGCCCTTGAGACTGGGGCCGAAGTTATCGAGCGCCTCGCCGACCTCGTGGCCGGTGGTCTCCTGGAACTGGGTGATATGGATGTAGCCGACGCCGGGCCGGATCATGAAGGCCAGATCAATCGAGCCGTGCGGAATCTCATCGCGAACCAGATCGAATGTCAGCGGCTTGGATTGGCCAAAACGGGTTACCGTCACCGACACATGCGTGCCCTTGGGCCCCTTCAGCATGTTGGCGACTTCGGTCGAGTCCAGGTTGTCAGTGGACTTGCCGTCTACCGCGATAATGATATCGGCGGGCTTGAGGCCGGCGCGGAACGAGGGCGTCCCCTCATAGGGGAAGAGCACGACGATCTTGTTGTTCTGCGGCTGGATGGTCATCCCCACGCCGTAATACTTGCCGTGCTGGTCCTCACGCATCTTTGCGTAGGCTTTGGGGTCGTAGAAGCTGGAGTGCGGATCCAGCACGCGCAGCATGCCAGGAATGGCGCCGTCGTAGATGGCCCGCTCGGCCTTGTCGCCGTTCAGGGGCTCCGCGTAGTTCTGCTCCACCAGGCTGTAGACAGTGGTGAAGGAGCGTAGGTCATTCCGCAGGGTC
>DATBCB010000019.1:0-3262 GCA_036270675.1 Acidobacteriaceae bacterium
GACGAGGAAGTAAGCGATGAACGCCGCGCCGCGCAGCGTTACACGCTGAGCCACCTGGCGAACGACGTCCGCGACCAGACGGGTCTGGGCCAGACTGACCGCGATTGGTTCCCCATCAGCTTCATGAGCACCTTCTCCGACTGGGCCGATCTGGTGCACGGACCGAATGCCGACTGGGGTCAGCTTTCCTGCGGTTGCCACCCGAACTGCGGCATCGGCATGGCGCTGATGATCGACAAGCATACGAAGGAAGCCGTGCCGGTGACGGCGTTTCTGAATGCAGACCGGCTGGCCAAGGACGTGGCGAAGGTAAACGACGCGGCACGCGGGAAGTTCCTATCCGTGGTGGGCGTGGCGCTGGCGCTGCTCCGCAACTACGATCCGACGAAATCGCCGACGCATTTCCGGATCATGGATCTGCTGCAGAAGTTCGATAAGTGCTTTGGCGCGACCGGCCGCAACTACGGCAAGGTGACGGGCGATCGCACCATGGCGGACATCGAGAAACGCCGGGCGGACCGCTGGAACTTCCTGTTCATCGCAGGCATGTGGTTCCAGGATCTGTTCAACTACGACTTCCGCCGCACCGAGCAGTGCATCATCCCGTACGCGACGCAGGAGGGCGAGATCAGCTTCTGCGCGTACAACACGGGCGTGGGCTGGCGGAACATCATCGAGAAGATGCACATGACGGCGACGCTCACCAAGTGGTACGACGAGCATGGCCGGCATGAGATCTTCGCGGGCGGCAAGAAGGTGGGACTCGACACACAGGACAAATACGACCTGGTGCTGAACGAGGCGCACGTGAACGCTGCGGCCAACGACACGTTCGAGAAGTCGGGTATCGCAAAGAACAGCCGCGAGGAGAAGATTCGCGCGCGCGATGCCAAGATCAAGAGCGATGCCGAAAGCGCAAAGATGGCGCGGCTCTACAAGGAGCACGTGCTGGGCGAAAAGCCGGTCGAAGGACTGGTATCGCTCGACGCGATCAAGCCCGCTCCGAAGGTCCGGGTGGAGAGCGAAGAGCCGGTGATGGGCGACTAAGCTGCTCGCTTCGTTCACATGGGAACCAAAGGTCGCCAGCAATGGCGGCCTTTGTTGTGTGTGCATGAAATACTTGTGCGATGACGGATCGAGAGCAGAGCGAATGGCAGCCGAGTCCGAGGAAACCGGCCGGCGTGTACATCATCGCGATCTATTTCACGGCGATCTGGCTCTTCTCGTTGGGCAGCCTGCTCTATGTGCTGTTCTTCCGGCTCACGCCGGAGATGCGGCACCAACTGAGCAACGCCGCTCCAGCGCTGGCGTCGCTGGCGCTGGCCGATCTGAATGGATTGCTCACAGCGGTGGCGGCGTGGCTGCTGGTGGCGATGCGGCGGATTGGCGCCGGGCTTCTGCTGGCGTCGACCGTGCTGGTGGCCGGATTGTGCGCAATCTCCTGGCCGCCGCTGCTGCACCGCTATTCCCAGGTGCCGACAGATGCGGGACTGCGCGCACTGGTGCTGGGAGGAACCAACCTGGTGCTGCACATTGCGGCTACGGTGTACGCCTTTCGCCTGAACAGCAAGGGACTGCTACGCTAACGGGTATGCGGGCGAGAGCGGAACGTGAGGTGCAGCACGAGAGGCGTCACATTGGATTCGCGATGGCTGTGCTGTGCGCTCTCTCGGCACTTACCGGATGCACAGTGTATCCCGATCAGAAGCAGCCCAGCCTCACGCAGACGACGAGTGCCGAGCAGGTGAATCGCATCTTCTGGCAGGATGTGGCGCAGGCGAAGTGGGTGCAGGCGGATGCGCTGCTGGCGCCGAATACGGTGTGGCGGGTGAATGGGCAGGTGGTTCCGCGGGCGCAGATTGTGCCGTGGCTCCAGTCGCTGGGGATTCATGGCGTGCAGGTGAGTGATATCGCGGTGACGCCGGCGGTGAATGACATGAACCTGGCGTACACGGTGGGGATGCAGGCGGATAAAGCCGCGGCGGCGCAGGTGGGCGGCGGATGCGCGGGGCGTCCGCAGAAGTTAAGCGCACTTGCGGTATGGCAGCAGCCGCAGCCTACGGGCAACGCCGCGAAGGACCAGAAAGCGAAAAACAAGGCGTACGGCGGATATCTGCTGACAGTGCATGACCTGACTGCTACGGGCGATGGCAGCTGCAGCTAAGGCTATCCATCCGGCGCAGCCAGTCGGAGGCCCGCCTACCTCCGAAGAGACCCGCGCGATGCGCGATGCGCTGCTGGCCTGGTATGGCGCGCACAAGCGCGACCTACCGTGGCGCGCGACGCGCGATCCGTATCGCATCTGGGTTTCGGAGATCATGCTGCAGCAGACGCGCGTGGCCGCGGTGCTGGAGCATTACCGGCGATTCCTCGAAGCATTTCCTGATGTGCAGGCGCTCGCCGGCGCGAGCGAGCCCGCGGTGCTGGCGTTGTGGAGCGGGCTGGGCTACTATCGGCGCGCGCGGATGCTGCATCGCGCCGCGAAGGTTGTGGCGACCGAGTTAGCGGGCGCGATGCCGCGCACAGCAGCCGGCCTTTTGGCGTTGCCGGGCGTGGGCGCCTATACCTCTGCGGCGGTGGCGAGCATTGCGTTTGGCGAGCCGGTGGCGGTAGTCGATGGCAATGTGGAAAGAGTGCTGGCGCGGGTGGCGGGGTGGTCGGCGGAGGGACCGGGATTTGCAACTGGCGTGCGCACATTTGCCGGCACGCTGGTGGATGAGCAGCGGCCGGGGGATTTCAATCAAGGAATGATGGAGCTGGGGGCGACCGTATGCCTGCCGCGGGCGCCGTTGTGCCTCGGCTGTCCGTGGCAGACGTGGTGCCGCACGCGAGGCGAGCATCCGGTGCCAGCGCGCCGCACGCAGCAACGGCAGCATAGCGCGCGCATTGTGTGGCTGCGGGGAACGGGCGGCCGGCAGGAGCTGCGCCTGACGCAGCGCGCGGCGGATGCATCGCTGATGGCCGGGATGTGGGAACTGCCAGGGTATGAGGCGAAGCCAGAGGAGTCGCCGGAATTCACTGTGCGGCATGCCATCACGGTTACGAATCATGTGGTGGATGTGTACGTGGTGCGGAGCGGGCGCCTGCGCGGAGTTGAGGGCGAATGGGCGCCGGTGCGCGAGCTGCCGCAGCGGGCACTGACCGGGCTGACGCGGAAGGTGCTGCGACGCGCCGGCTACATGACTTGAAGTCCCGCGCGGCTTACTTCAGGAACTCTGACATGGAGGGAGCCGTGGCGGCCGCGGCCGGAGGATTGGACAGA
>DATBCB010000020.1:0-3555 GCA_036270675.1 Acidobacteriaceae bacterium
AAAACACAATCCATACACCACGCTATACCCATCATGATCCGGATGAACTCAAGGAGACGCCGGCGACGGAGCTGGCGGTCGATCGGGATGGCGATGTGGAGGTGCTGGTGGCGCCACGCTGGCAGAAGGCGCATGTGCCGCATGCCTTCAGCACTCGGCGGGGCGGCGTTTCGTCGGCTTACCGCCGCGATGAGAGCCCGGCGGGCGAGATGAGGCAGGGCGAGATGAATTTGGGCCTGACGGAAGCTGATGATGCGGCCAATGTGCTCGAAAATCGTCGTTTGCTACTGGCCGCGGCCGGGGCGACGGGGCGGACGCTGGTTACGCTCAAGCAGATCCACTCCGGCCTGACGCGGCGGGTCACACGCGCGGATTCCGAGCGGACGATGCGCGCGGACGGGCTGATGACGGACGATCCGGATGTGATGCTGGGCATCCAGACGGCGGATTGCGTGCCGGTACTGGTGCGGGACCGGCGGACAGGCGCCGTCGCCGCCTTCCACGCGGGGTGGCGCGGCAGCCTGAAGCGGATCGTCGAGGGCGGGATCGGGAAGATGCGGCTGGAGTTCGGCAGCCGGCCGGAGGAGCTGGAGGCGGCCATCGGCCCGGCCATCGGGGCGTGCTGCTACGCCGTCGGTGAAGAGGTGCGCAGCGAATTCCTCTCCCAGTTCAGCTATGCGCCGGAGCTGTTTTCCGAGGTGTACGATTCGGACCAGGTGAAGGAGAAGTATCCGCTGCTATTTCTTACTGCGCGGGCGCCGGGACACAGCAACATGGGCCCGAACCTGCACCTGGACCTGATTGAGGCGAACCGGCGGCAGTTGCTGGATGCCGGGCTTCGGGCAGAGGCCATTGCGACGGCTTACCGCTGCACGAATTGCGAACCGGAGATGTTCTTTTCGTACCGGGCGGAGAGTGGGTTCTGCGGGCGGATGATGAGCGTCGTGGGTGCTGGCCGCACGGGCGAACGCGCCTTCGGCGCAAGTTGATGGGTTCGCTCCTGCTGGTCGCTCACTTCCAGTTTATCGGCATGCGGCGAACTGCGGGTTCCCTTCGACAAGCTCAGGCAGGCTCTTCGCTTCACTCAGGATGACAGCTAACTGGTCCCTGTCCCCTGATCACTGGCCTCTGTCTCAGCCTTGGGATTGACCAGGTCGCGGAGCTCTTTGCTGGGCTTGAAGTAGGGGACGCGCTTGGCGGGGACTTCCACTTTGTCGCCGGTTTTGGGGTTGCGTCCGGTACGCGGCTTGCGCTGACGGATGCGGAAGCTGCCAAAGCCGCGGATTTCGATCTTGTCGCCGGCCTGAAGCGCCTGAATCACGGCGTCGAAGACGGTGTCGACTACGACTTCGCCGTCCCGGCGGGTCAGATCACCAATTTGTGTCACTTCTTCGACAAGATCAGCTTTGGTCATTGTGCGGCGGCTCCAGAGAGGTTAACGAAAGCAAGTTCACAACAAAGGCAAGTTCAGAAAGTGATGCAACCCCAATGATAGATGCGGGATAGCCCGTTCTGAACCAGAATAATCGCACCACGGCTGTTTTGTTTTTGGCATATCTTGTTGAATTTCCGGTAATTCCGCGCGGAGGCGCCGGCGCACTCTGGAATAGTATGGAGGAAACGGCCGGGAGGGCCGAAGGGCTTTGGGCCATCCGCGATACACGATCGTAATTCCCGCTTATAACGAGACGGCCCGCATTGAGCGCGCGCTGGCCTCGGTAAGCGGCTGCATCCGCGAGCGCGGGTGGGATGCCGAGGTGCTGGTGGTGGACGACGGTTCGACCGATGATACCGCCACTCTGGTCAAGGCGTGGGCGCGGCGGCATCCCGAGGTGCGGCTGATCCGCAACGGCAGCAATCGCGGCAAGGGATATAGCGTGCGCAGCGGCGTGCTGCGGGCCGCGGGCGAAATTGTGATGTTTACCGATGCGGACCTCTCGTCTCCCATCGAGGAGGCGGAGCGGCTGTTTGCCGCCATCGCCGAGGGCGCCGATGTGGCGATCGGATCGCGCTGGCTGACGGGGAAGCGCATCGTGCACAAACAGCCGCTTTACCGTCGGGTGTTCGGGCGGTGCTTCAACGCGCTCACGCGCACCATCATGCGGCTGCCCTTCGCGGATACGCAGTGCGGCTTCAAGGCCTTCCGGCGCGAGGCGGCGCATGTGGTCTTCGGGCTGCAGCGCATCGAGCGCTGGGGGTTCGATCCGGAGATCCTGTTCATTGCCATCCAGCGTGGACTGCGTGTGGCCGAGGTGCCGGTCACCTGGGGGCACGACGAACGTAGCCGTATCAGTTACTTGCGCGACGGCATGCAGATGCTTATGGAGTTGGTCTATGTTCGCTGGAACGCCTTGCGGGGCCAGTACCGGCGGCAGCCGGTAGAGTTCATTCGGGACGCTGCGATGACGGAGTAGCGCGAGTCAGCGCGGCACACCGCTCTTTAGAAACAACAGGAAACAGAGAACAGGAAAAGCACAGGAATAGCTACGAGGGAGTCGCTTTGCGGCGGCACCGGCTGCGACTGCGTCGTAGCCGGCAGCCGTGCAGTTTGTCAGGAGGCGAGCGAGTGGGGCGCCTTGTAGGGCAGGACCGGCGTGCTGATCGTGCGTTTGACGCGGGCGCTGATGCGCACCGTGCGGTCCTCTACCTGTTCGAGGAAGTATGCCTCGCTACAAGGTCCGCAGAGCCAGAAGTGTTCCATGCGGCGCGCGGTGCGCGCGCCGTTTCCCGCTACCGGACGTGTGACGTCGAAGACATAAACTCGCCCCTCTCGGAGATAGTGGAGCGGCTTGCAGCATTGTGGATTCGCGCAGTGGTTCACCATAGGGGACCTCTCCGGAAGCTACAGCATATGCCATGATGCCGTGTTCCGTGGTTTTTATTTCTGGAGCGTAATGCGTTGCACGCCAGGACAGAACGCGCGCAGGATGTTTTTGACGCCTTGCGATACATGATTAGAATGCGCCCAAATTGGCACAGTTGTCTGTAGAAATCTTAGACAACCTTCCAGTAATCGAGCATTGCGGGAAATGCGAACACCGGGCGCGGGGAAATGCAAACGCCAGGCATTCTGCTCCACTGGTTTTGCAGGTGGGGGCTAACCTGTGCGAGGATCACCGGTTGGATCGGATTGCCTATAGGTGATTCCAGGAGCCTCTCGCTTCGAGCGGCTTTTCCTAACGGGAAAGCCGGGCGATGATTTGCGGCTTCTGCATAGACCGTAGGAAATCCGATCCGGGCTCTCTTCCGGATATGCCTTTCTTGCGCAGCACATTCATTGCACTCTCACGAAACGCCTCTATGCGCCGCTTCTCGGAAGCGTCCTCGATGGGCCGCCGGCTCTCCTCGCGGTTTGTTGCCGGAATGCATACGGACGATGCTCTGCGCGCCGCGGCGGCGCTGAACAGCCAGGGCATATCGGTGACGCTCGACAGCCTGGGCGAGAACGTTCACTCGCCCGAGGAGGCGCATCGCTCCGCAGCGATCTATCACGAGCTGCTGGATGCCATCCACCAGCGGCATCTGGATGCGAATGTCAGCGTGAAGCTGACGCAG
>DATBCB010000021.1:0-7456 GCA_036270675.1 Acidobacteriaceae bacterium
GTGGTGAGCGCCCCCACCAGAAAGAGCAGGAGAAGCAGGATTACCTCTGCATGATGGATGCCACCCGCGTTCATCCGCTCTCCTCGCGCTTCAGTCTAGCGTAGTGAGTCCATCCGATCGTTCTGTCATCCCGAGCGTAACCGAAGGTGGAGCGAGGAGCCTGCCCTAAGCTTGTCGAAGGGACCTGCCGTATCTAGCGAAACAGGATCGGTGCGCAGCGCCGCTCAACCAAAACCTCTGCAGTGAGAGGAATAGAATCGGCAGAGATATGCAACTGAACGCAATTCAGCAAGCCTTGCGAGAGGCCCAGCTTGATGGCTGGCTCTTCTATGACCATCACCATCGCGATCCCATCGCGTACCGCATCCTCGGGCTGAGCGAAGGCCTGCACATCACGCGGCGCTGGTACTACTTCGTGCCCGCAGCCGGCGAGCCACGCAAACTGGTGCACCGGGTGGAGAGCCAACGTCTCGATCCGCTGCCCGGCAAAGCGCAGCTCTACAGCTCATGGCAGGAGCTGGAGTCTGGTTTGCGGCAGATGCTCAGCGGCGCAGAACGCATCGCCATGCAATACTCGCCGCGCAACGCCATCATGTATGTCTCGATGGTGGACGCCGGCACCATTGAAGTCCTCCGCGAAATGGGCAAGACCATCGTGAGTTCCGCGGATCTCGTCAGCCGCTTCGAGGCGGTCCTGACTCTGGACCAGGAGAAGAGTCATTACGAGGCGCAGAGCAAAATCGACAGCATCCTTGAAGCCGGCTTTCGCGAGATCGGCCGCCGCGTTCGCTCCGGTGCCGGCACCACCGAGTATGAGATGGTCGAGTGGCTGCAGCACGCCATGGCCGATGCCGGCCTGGTCTGGGAGCATGGCCCCAACGTCTCGGTGAACGCCAACAGCGTCGACGGTCACTACGAGCCAACGGTGGAAGCGCATTCCCCCATCCGCTCCGGCGACTTCCTGCTGATCGACATCTGGGCGCGCCCCAGCCGGGAAGCCACCGTCTTCTACGACATCACGTGGACCGGCGTGGTCGATCGCGAGCCAACCGCTCAGGAGCAGGCCGTCTTCACCACCGTTCGCAACGCGCGCGATGCTGCAATTGCGAAGGTCAAGCAGGCCTTCGCGGCAGGAAAGCCAATCGCCGGCTGGGAGGCGGACGATGCTGCTCGTGCCGTCATTCGCGACGCCGGCTACGCGGAATATTTCACCCATCGCACCGGCCACAACATCGCCACCGAGGTGCACGGCAATGGTGCGCATCTGGATAACTTGGAGACCCATGACGAGCGCCTCCTGCTGCCGCATACCTGCTTTTCCGTCGAGCCGGGAATCTACCTGAAGGACTTCGGTGTCCGCAGCGAGGTGAATATGATGACCGGCGATCGCGAAGCGAGTGTCACCGGTCTTGTGCAGACCGAGCTGGTCCGTGTATAGGCTCTCTGATCACGTCATCCGGACCGGAGTGAAGGACCGGCATTACTGGATAGGCGCAGGTTATGGACCAGGCTGGTCGAGATAGCCCTGCGGTATATTTGGTGGAGAGTCTCCATGGCAACTACCCCGCCCGCCAAAGCCGCCACAACCAGCAAAAAGATCGAGAAGGCATCGGAGGCGAAAAGTCCGCTCTTCTCCACTGCGCTTTTCGTAGGCTGGCTGATTCCTGGCGCTGGCCATCTGCTCAGCCGCCGGTGGGTGCGCGGCGGATTGCTTTTTGCCGCCATCGGACTGATGTTCATCCTCGGCTTGCTGATGCAGGGAAAGCTCTATACCCCAAACCCGTCCGACCCTCTCGTCTTCCTCGGCTTCATCGGTGATCTGGGCTCCGGCCTGCTCTATATGGGCGGGCGCCTCTTCGGAGCCGGCCAGACTCCCGTCCAGGTGGTCACCGCGGACTACGGCACCAAGTTCATCGTCGTAGCCGGACTGCTGAATGTCATCGCCGCTGTGGATGCACACAACATCAAGATCGGGAGGAAATCGTGACCTTCGCGCCCTCCCACTTCACCGCCGTTCTGCTCTTTGCGCTCTTCGCATCCACCGTCTTCGGCATCACCCAGCGCAACGAACCGCGCGCCATGATGCGTTACGGAGCCTACTGCTTTGTGCTTTTCGTTGGGGCAGTTATCGTGGGGAGCTGGTTGATGTTCTTGATTCGCCGTTAGGCGAAAGCGTGTCACTAATTCCGCTGCCACACCATGGCGTCGAAGGTGTGCCGCGATTTGAATCCCATGCGCCGGTAAAGAAAGAGCGCTTCCTCGTTGCCTTCCGTCACCGTGAGCGAGATGTAGTTAAGCCCCAGCGCGGCGAGCGCCTGCATGCATTGCGTCAGCAGCAGACGTCCCAGACCCGCATGACGAAGCGCCGGCTCGACACAAAGCTGGGTGACGTGGCCCGTATCGATATTGACCCGCGAGCATAGAACGATGCCGGCCAGCTCCTCACTGTTGCGATGTGCCAGCACCAGGGACGTCGCCGGGTCAAACTGTCCGCAGCCGGGGAAGCGCACGATATTGTGCAGAAAACGCAGCGAGCCAGCGATGGTCCGGTATTGATCGTTGATCACACTGTCCAGGTGCCCTTGGTACGCCAGCGCGATCAGCCGCCCTGCCGCGGCAAAGTCGCTTTCCCGCCAGGTCCGCAAATGCAGTGCGGCAGGCAAAGCGATCGTCTCCGCCGGCCGCTCCCGGCGCAAGGGGCGCTCCATGAAGACACGCGAATGGAAATCAAAGCCGTTGCGGGTGAAGACCTCGCGAAACTGTCCCTTGGGATGCAGCAGTAACTGGGTCTCTACCCGTGCCGTCCCCGGGGTGCTCTGCAGCAGCTCCAGCGTGTGTTCCAAGAGCCGCGTCTCAATGCGGCATGCGCGCTCCCGAGCCTGCCCCGTCGCGAACACATCTCCGATGACCGCCTTATGTTGCTCATACACGCAAAAAACGTAACCGGCAGGACGGCCGTCTTCCGTGGCAACGAAACCGGGCAGAATGCGCGAATCCAGATAGTCAAGCAGGAGCTGTGCCGATGCGCGGTAGTCCCAGCGCAGACGCTTCTGCCACAACTCGGTTTCCTCGGCCAGAAGGTCGCGCAGAGACGAAGCGGCGAAATGACGCAGGTCGAGCACATCTTGACGGACTATCGCGCTTTTGGACAACGACGCGGCCAAACAGTGCTCTCCCGTCCGCACATTCCCCTGCTACCTGCGAGTGTAAGCGTGGCCTTCCGGCAGATGCAAAAGAGATACGAGAACGCAGCGTTACTTGTGTGGTGAGGCAGCGTTCTCGTCGGTGCCGAGCGCGTCCACCTGGTACACCGAAACGTGCTGCGCAGGATACGCAAAAAGCGGGTGGTAGGAGCGCGTTGCCAGCAAGGTCTTCAGATCGGGCAGGGCAATGTCCCGCACCACCAGGATGTGCGCCTGCTCGGGCACGCCGTCCTTCTCATAATCCAGCACCCGACGGCCCTGGTAGAACGAGAGCCCAAATTCCAGATCGCGCCTCACGCGCAGCACAGCGACGGGTTCATTGTGCAGTGTCAGTTGCGTAAGCTGCCGGGCCAGCGGCCGTGCCGAATATGCAAGATCCACCAGTTGAATGGTGCGCTTGGTCTGCGGAATGGCCGGCAAGCCGAAGAACGGCCCAACTCCGAAAAGAAAGAACAACAGCACCACCAGCGGCACCATGGTGGCGGTCCGCAGCCATTTCACCCCGAATCGGCCCACAACCACAAGGATGAGCATGATGGTGCCGATGCCAGTGATGATGGCCGAAGCGACCACCCGCATCGGCGGCATGCCGCCTAACTCGCGAAAGATGAACCAGGGCAGCAGCAGCACCAGCGTCACCGTAACCCCGGTGAGCAATGCATGCAGCACCAGGAGCCATGGCCGGATGCCTCTTCCCTCCTGGCGCAAACGGTTCAAATAATCGCCGGTCAGGATCGCGAGCGGTGGAATCGAAGGCAGGATGTAGCCGGGCAACTTCGATCGTGACATCGAAAAGAAGACAACAGGAATGAGCGTCCACAGCACGAGAAACTCGGGGAAGGCATCTCCCCAGCGCGCATGGCTCACATAACGGTTCTTCGCCAGCCGCGCGCGCCATTCATTCACCGATTCGATCACCGCATCCACCAGCGCACGGAGCGCGATCACCGTCCATGGCAGTAATGCCAGCAGCATGATCAGCAGGTAGTACCAGCTAGGCTGCTGGTGCTCGTAGAGGTTGGTGGCGAATCGCTCCAGGTTGTGCTCGAGAAAGAAAACGCGAAGGAACTGCGGGTTTCGTCGCGTCACCGCGATATACCAGGGAAGCACCATCGCGAGGTAGAGAAGAATGCCGGGAACCCAGATGGTGCGTCGCAGCAGCGACCACTCGCGGCGCAGGGCCACGAAAGTAAAGATGATCGCCAGCGCGAGAAACGGCGCGATTGGCCCTTTCGCCAAGGTTGCGGCGCCGTTAAAAAAATACAGATCGAAGAGCCAGAATTTCTTGTCGGTCTCGTACCACGCGTACCAGCCCAGCATGCCGATACAGAACGGCGCAGCGAGCTGCATATCCGTTGAAGCGCCGCGCGCGAATGCGATGATGCCCGCGCAGCTCGCTGTAATCAGGGCTGCGTCCAGTTGGCCGCCCGGGCGGAAGCGCCGGATGTGGAGATAAATCAACGAAACCAAAATGAACGCAAAGCTGGCCGACGGCAGACGCGCCGACCAGTCGTGCACGCCGAATTCCTTGAAGGAAAACATGGCGCGCCAGTAGTAGAGTGCCGGCTTCTCCAGCCAGGGCTTTCCGTAAAGGATGGGTGTGATGTAGTCGTGCCGGCCCAGCATCTCCCGCGCGATCTGCGCGTAGCGTGGTTCATCGGCGCCCACCAGGCCGAGGCCGTCGCCCCCGAAGACCGGCACCAGTCCGTAAAAAAGAAAAAAAGCCGTGAAGACGAAGCAGACTGCCGTCTCTATGGAGAGTCCCAGCGATGGAAAACGCGCTGTGAGTGCCTGCAGCCGGGCAAAGGGTGGAGACGCGTGGCTCTGTCCGTCAGTCTCGTTCACAGTCGTCCGGCCCTCAGGCTATCAGATGACTGTGACGAGAGGAGCGGCAGCCGACTCCCTGAAACCGCTGCCACGATTAGATGTGGCAGGAAACCGCGCCACGCTTCTCCAGGTATTTCTGGTGATATTCCTCGGCGCGCCAGAAGGTTCTCGCAGGCACCACCTGCGTCGCAATCGGCTTTGAATAGCGGTGGCTCGCCTCAAGCCGTGCGATCGCCTCCCGTGCTGCTGTTTCCTGCTCCGGTGAGTGAAAGAAAATCACGGTGCGGTACTGCGTTCCCCAGTCCGGTCCCTGCCGGTTCACCTGCGTCGGATCGTGCAGCTCGAAAAATAAATCAAGCAATGCCGCATAGCTCACCTTTTGCGGATCAAACGTCAGATCCACCACCTCGGCATGACCGGTCTGGTCGGTGCACACATCTTTATAAGTCGGGTTCTTAAGCGATCCGCCTTCGTATCCCACTGCGGTTTCCACTACTCCCGGCACCTGCTGAAAGCGCGCCTCCACTCCCCAGAAACAGCCCGCTCCAAACGTCGCTTTTTCCATGATTCACTCCAATCCATTCGATGCGTCAGCAGCCATGGCGGCCTCATCCAGCATTATCCGGGCCGACGGCCCGCCGACTTTGTGGCTGACTTGCCGATTCGCTGATTCGCCGACTTGCTTATCGCCGATCCAGCTTCGCGCCTGCGCTTCCGTGCAGCAGGCAGATGCCGCTCCTCCGCCTTGCGCAACGCCCGCGGCGGTTCCGGGGCCTTCTTGCGCGGGCGACCGGCACGCTCCAGGGCGGCAACTTCCCGTGGCTCCAACTCGCGCAGCTCGCCCGGGAGCACATCCAGCACCAGCGTTCCGTAGCCGACCCGTCGAATCTTCTCCACGTGATGGCCGATCTCTTCGAACAGCTTGCGGATCTGCCGATTGCGTCCCTCGGTCAGCACGACTTCGTACCACGGGTTCTCCGCATCGCGCATCAGCCGGATCGTTGCCGGTTCGGTCAGCACGCGCCCCGCGCCACCGCCCGGCTTGCCACGCTCGATCATGATGCCGCGCCGCAATTGCTCGATCGCTGCTTCCGTCGGCCGTCCGCTCACCTTCACCAGGTAGGTCTTCTCCACGCGCGCCGCCGCACGGGTCAGAGCATTGGCCAGAGTGCCGTCGTTGGTCATCAGCAGCAGTCCTTCGCTCTGAAAATCGAGCCGCCCCACGGGAAAGACGCGCGCGCCCACGCGCTCAAAGAACTTCATCACCGTCGGCCGTCTCTCCGGATCGGAGACAGTCGTCACATAGCCCTTCGGTTTGTTCAGCATGTAGTAGCGCGGTTGCTCCGGGCCATGCAGCAGCTTGCCGTCCACACGGATATGGTCCCGGGTCGGATCGGCTTTCGCGCCCAGTTCCGTCACCACCTGTCCGTTCACGCGAACGCGGCCTTCCGTGATCAGCGTCTCCGCCTTGCGTCGCGATGCCAGCCCCGCCGCCGCAATGATCTTCTGCAGCCGCTGCGGTGTTTGGTCATTCAGATCCGCTTCGCTCACGCCTCGCCAGCCTTCTGCTCTTCCATGACGGGTTCTGCCGCAGTTGCCTCTTCCACAGGAGGATTCGCAGCATCATCCGCAGCGGTATCCGCACTCGCATCCGCAGTTGCATTGTTGATCGGAGCGACCTCCTCGCCCTCACTCTCGTCGGCCTCGTCGTCATCCTCGTTCAGCGATCGCTCCGCCTCGCTCGTCGTCAGCCCGCCTTGGTGAGCAGGCTCCAGTTCGGCATCCGCCAGCTCGCCGGCCATCTTTTCGAACTCCTCAATGCTCGGCAGCTCGTTCAGGTCCTTCAGCCCGAAGCGCAGCAGGAACTCCTTCGTCGTCTTGTAGAGGATGGGTCGCCCGATCACCTGCTTGCGCCCCGCTGTCGTGATCAGCTTGCGCGAAAGCAGGCTGCCCAGCACTCCGGCCGACTCCACACCGCGAATCTCGCTGATCTCCGGGCCGGTCACCGGCTGCTTGTACGCCACCACGGCGAGCGTTTCCAGCGCCTGCAGGCTCAGCTTCATCGGCGGCTTCAAACTCTTCACAAACGAGCGAATCGCATCGTGATACTCCGGCTTGGTCGCCATTCGGTAACCGCCGGCAATCTCGCGAATCTCGACGCCACGCTCGCCCCTGTCGAGCTCTGCCATTAGCGCATCGAGCACCTTGCGCAGGTATTCGCGAACGGCGCGCTCCTCATTGCGCGCCGCACGCTTCGCGGCAACAGCCTCTGCATCCGCATCGGGAGCCGCGTTCCCCTCGCCGGCCTCAATTCCCACCGGCTCGGTTTCCAGCGGCAAGCTCGAAACCTCCGGGACTCCTTCCGGAACCGGTTGCTCGTCCCCCACCGAAGATGCCGCGGCGGTCCCCTCGTTCTGTTCCGCCTG
>DATBCB010000022.1:0-2535 GCA_036270675.1 Acidobacteriaceae bacterium
CACCTTCCCGCGCTGCGCGCCCAGCGCAATGCGAATGCCCAGTTCGCGCAGCCGCTTGCTCACCGAGTAAGCAGCCATCCCAAAGAT
Organism: Acidobacteriaceae bacterium; assembly: GCA_036270675.1. GTDB lineage: Bacteria > Acidobacteriota > Terriglobia > Terriglobales > Acidobacteriaceae > KBS-83. The sequence continues at coordinate 88 of DATBCB010000022.1, forward strand.
GCCCGTCACGGCGAGCATCGCTCCGAGCATCCCCAGCACGCCCAGGGACACCGTCGCCACTCGCGAAGCGAAAAACGCTGCGTTCAATTCCGTCGTCCACGTGCTGATCGTGAACGGCAATCCCGGATCCAGCGTATGCAGCGCCTTCTCCACCGGCGCAGCCAGTTGCCCCGGATCGCGACTTGTCCGCATCACCAGCCAAGTATTGCTGGATGGCGACTGCAGGATGGGCAGGAACATCGTCGATCGCGGGTCCTCTGTCAGTGTCATGTACTTCCCATCCTCGACCACCCCCACAACGCGGATGCGCTGCCCGCCGCCCGTCTTGAAGTAGCCGCCCACCGCTTTCGCTACGGAGCCGAACATCTTGCGCGCAAACTCTTCATTCACCACCGCTATCGCCGGGCTGCCCTGCTTGTCGTCCCAGGTAATATCTCTTCCCGTCAACAGTGCCGTCCCGGCCGCTTCAAAATACTTCGGAGACACGTTGTAGTCTGTAGCATCCACCACTGCATTCGAAATCCGGAAATCCGTCGTGCTGTCCTTGAAGACATTCCGGATCTCCATGTAGGTCTGCAGCGGAACAACGTCCGAATATGCCGCCACGGTCACACCCGGCAGGCCCCTCACCACGTCCAGCATGCGCCTCTGCATGACCGGCACCTGATCCCCGCTGTAACGGGCCATGTCCACGTCCGTGTTCACCAGCAGCGCATTCTGCGGCACAAACCCGAAGTTGCTGTGCATCGATCGAGCCAGTCCCCGCAGCGCCACCAGCGACGACGTCACCAGCACAGCGCAGATCGCGATCTGCACCACCAGCAGTAGGTCGCGCACCGTCAGCCGTCGGCCAACCGAGCCCATCGAACCCGCTTTGACAATCTCATAGGGATTCGCGCGCAGCACCTGCCGCACCGGCACCATGCCGAACAGCACTCCACTGATCACCGCGAGCAGCAGCGCCATCACATACGTTCGTACATCCGGTTGCACCGGCACGTTGATCGGTATCTTCGGAAGCGGATGCCATGTGCTCAGCACGCGCAGCAGCACCACCCCGCCCGCGACTCCCACAGCGCCGCCTATCAGCGACACCATCACGGCCTCTGTCAGCAGTTGTTGCAGGATTCGCCGCCGGCTCGATCCCAGCGCCAGCCGCAGTGCCACTTCGCGCGAACGGTCCGCCGCGCGAGCCGCAAACAGGCCGCCCAGGTTCGCGCATGCCGCCAGCAGAATCAGTCCAGCGAGGAGCATCAGGCCGCCAAGAAACGCATGCACCGGTCCTCCGAGCATGTCTCCCATCAGTCCGGGCCGCGTCAGATAAAAACTAAGCTGGTCGTCTTCCTTCGGATATGCCTTGGCCAAAGTGGCTGCGATCGCGTTCAGGTCCCCCGTCGCCTGCGCCGGAGTCACCCCTGGCTTCACTCGCCCTTCCAGATACACACCATTGTTTCCGCGCTCGTTCAGGTTGCTCCATCCCTGGATCTGCGCTTCGTTCACCATCGGCACCCACATCTCCGGTGCAAAGACCAGCACCGTCCCGCGGAACCCCGGCGGCGCAACGCCAAGTATCGTGTACGGATACTTATTCAGCTGCACCCTGCGGCCTATCACGCCCCTATCGCCAAGGAAATGACTCCGCCAATAGTCGTAACTCAACACAATGTAGGGAGCGCTGTCCGGCCCGTGCTCGTCCGAGCCATGAAAGAACCGCCCAAGGTATGGCTGAATCTCAAGTACGTCGAAATAATTCCCGCTCGTCTCGTATAGCCAGGTTCTGACAGGGTTGCCGTCCGTATCCAATCCCGCGGGCGCGATCGCATACGCAAAGATTCCATCAAAGCTGCGGTTGCGATCGCGTACATCCTTGTAATCCGGATACGATTGCGTGGACCCGTGGTCTTTGCCTGCCCGCTCGATCGCATACAGATTCTGCGCCTGCGGCAGATTCAGCGGCCGCAGCACCAGCGCATTCAGCATGCTGAAGACCACCGCGTTTGCGCCAATTGCCAGCGCCAGTATCAGCACCGCAACCACGGTGAAGCCCGGCGACTTCGCCAGCAAGCGGCATCCAAAGCGCACATCCTGCAACAGCCGTTCAAAGAAATGCCCGCCCACCGCCTCATACGACTCCTGCCGGTACCGCTCATATCCGCCGAACTCGATTCGCGCACACCGCTCCGCCTCGGCCCCGGGCAGACCGGAGCGCTCCAGGTCATCAGCGCGATGTTGAATATGCGAGCGAAGCTCCTCCTCCAACTCGGCATTCATCTGCGAACGCTGGAAGAGAGCAGCGATGCGAAAGCGAATCGAATCGAGGAGTTTCATACGTCCTCCGGTTGGGCTGCAAGTACTACGCCGATGGCGCGCTACTCCTCGCGCAGCAGCATCATCGGATCTACCGACAACGCGCGTTGTGCTGGAATCCACGTGGCCAGCAGGCCCAGG
>DATBCB010000023.1:0-3238 GCA_036270675.1 Acidobacteriaceae bacterium
CAGATCTACGCAACCAGATTCACGCAGTCACCGCACGATCAGGCGCTGCTCGCCAAGACCCACGTCACCCTCACACCCGGTGGCGCCGGCATTCAGGCCATGCAGCAGGAGTACGCCTCGCATCTCCACCTCTTGATGTGGATCTCCGGCCTCGTTCTGCTCATCGCCTGCGCCAACATCGCCAACCTGCTGCTCGTCCGCGGCATGGGCCGCCGCGCCGAGATGTCCGTCCGTTCAGCACTCGGAGCGATGCGCGGAAGAATCATCCGCCAGCTCCTCACCGAGAGCATCCTCCTCGCCGTCCTCGGTGGCCTGGCAGGCCTGGTCGTAGCCTACGCCGGGACGCGCATGCTGCTGACGATGGCATTCCCCGGAGACCAGGGAGTTCCGATTCATGCCAGCCCATCGCCCGAAGTCATCGGCTTCGCCTTCGGGCTTTCCCTGCTCACAGGCGTTCTCTTCGGCGTAGCGCCGGCGTGGATCGCAGCCCAGACCAATCCCGCCGACGTTCTCCGCAGCGGCACACGAACCACCGTAACCGGCGTTTCTCTGCTGCAACGCGGACTTGTCGTCCTGCAGGCAGCATTGTCTCTCGTTCTTCTCGTAGGCGCGGGCCTGTTTGCCCAGAGCCTCAACAAGCTCCAGAGCAAAGACCTCAAGCTCGATGCGACCAACCGCTACATCATCCACATCAACCCCCAGGCAGCCGGATATCTGCAGACCCAGCTTGAGCCCCTCTACCGCACCATGGAGCAGCAGTTCCATGCCCTGCCTGGAGTCACCCATGTGGGCATCGCGTCGTACACGCCGATGGAAGACAACAACTCGGGAACCGGAATTTGGATTGAGGGATTTACGGAACCGAACCATGGGGCGTCATACGTCAAGGCGAACGCAGAGTACTTCGACTCCGTAGGAACCCGCGTCACCATGGGCCGCGGCATCGGCGTGCAGGATACTGCGACGGCTCCTGCGGTCGCGGTAGTCAACCAGGAGTTCGTCAAGTTCTTCTTGAAGGACCGCAATCCGATCGGCGCACACTTCGGTGTCAACGGCTCGCGTTCCAGCGGAGACTACGAAGTCGTAGGCGTCGTCGAAGACACCGCCTACCAGAGCGCGAAGTGGGAACACCATCAGATGTACTTTCTCCCCATGATGCAACGCTCACCCAGCGACAAGCAGCCCATCGAGAAAGACGGTCAACTCTATGCCAGCGCCATCGTCGTCGCCACCGACCGGCCGATGAACGACATGGAACCCTTGGCGCGCAAGACCCTCGCCTCGATCAACCCGAATCTGACCGTCGTCAAATTCCAGACCTTCACCGAGCAGATCAGCGACCTCTTCTCCGAAGATCGCATGCTGGCACGCCTCACCGTTCTCTTCGGAGCCTTGGCCCTCCTGCTGGCGACCATCGGCCTCTACGGCGTCACCGCCTATAACGTCGCCCGCCGCACCTCCGAGATCGGAATCCGCATGGCCCTCGGAGCGGAACGCCGCAGCGTCATCGCCATGGTCATGCGCGGCGCAATCCTTCAGGCCGGCATCGGTCTCGCCATCGGCATCCCCGTCGCTCTGCTCTGCGTCCGCTTCATCAAAACCCAGCTCTACGAAATCACCAACGTGAATCTCGCCGTCATGGCTGGCGCAATCGCAACCCTCGCTGTCGCCACATGCATCGCCGGCCTCATCCCCGCTCAACGCGCAGCCTCAACCGACCCCTCCCAAGCCCTGAGAACCGAGTAAGGGCCCGTTTGGAAGTTCAACCTGCAGCTTGCCGTTGGTGACGATTGTGAAATATCCGTAGCCCCGAACACCTGGACGATAAGTCGGCTTATCGTACATATGGATTAGGAGACGGTTAGGCAACGGCATCTGTCCGAAATGCCCGTTTTCCGTCCAAGAGAAATTGCTGGGATCACTTCTCTTGTTCGGACACCACCAATAGCTCAGACAGACGAAACATATGCAAGCGCCTAAAACTCAGAGTAGCTGCCCAAGCCTCCGAGCGAAGAGAAGCTTCCTTTGGCATACACAGTTAGATCACGCCGCAGGGGCACGCCGAGCAGCGCGCGCGCCAGCATCGCCGTTGCGAAGGCGCGCAGCGCCGGATTCTGAAGCGAATCGACCGCCTTACGCAGCGAGTCAAAGTCTGCATTGACCCCGGCCGATATGAGCGCGTGGTAGCAGTCTTCCGAAGGCCGCAGCAATTGTGCGGCGGGCTGCTTATATGCGGCGTCCTCCTCGGTCGCTGCCTGTGCCGCCGCGGAGAAACCAGTGCGCACCGCGCTGTAGGCAGAGCTACCGTCACCCATGCGGAGATACAAATCGGCTGCATCCGCGAGCAGGGCGCAGCGTTGCTGTGGAGGGATTTTTTCTAGTTCGATGGGTAACGCCTGCAATGCAGCGCGGGCGTTCTCTTCCTTACCGGCGTAGGTCCAATTGTCAGCCAGAGAGCCGACCAGTCCAGCCTGCGGGTAGGTGTCAGTGTAGCTGCACCAAACGCCGTTTGGACCGCTGCACTCCGACGCAACCTTGCGCAGGACGGGCACGTCTCCGAGAGCCTTAAGCACGTCGGGATGACTCGCATTCACCACTGCTTTATAGGCGGCGTACTCAGGGGAGTTGTGATCGGTAAACGTTTCGAAGAAGCCTGACCCGGTGGGCTGAATATAAGCCGGGAAGTCCGCGCGTGTGAATTCCAGCCCATAGTCGGTCTGCAGCAGACTGATTTCGCTTGGTGCGGCATAACCAAATGTGAGCAGATCCTTTGGCTTCAAGGCAGATGGTCGTACTGCGGTGCCGCCATGGAATGAGTGATTCTGGTCGAACGATTCCAGCCCCCGCGGATACTTATCGAGCCATTTTGCTGTATCTGGATGGTCCTGCAGCAGCGCGGCAGCTCGTGCCGGAGCCAATTTCTGCAGGGCGGGAGCCACGGCAAAGAGCTGGAAGTCTGTCTCCGTGCGATAGGAGAAGCTGTTCGGGCCGGAGCTCATGTTTCCCTGACCACCGGAACGCTTTAAGTCCACGTCTGCTGCGCGCTGAAGGATCGTGTCGATGGCTGTGAGCACATTCTGCGCCGGCAGCGAATCGTAGAACTGCGAGACCAGTCCAGAGAAGGCCCAGCTTCCGCTGGAGGCTGGTTGCTGAGCGTCGAGTTTGATCATAGTGCGGAAGGCTTCAACACGATCCGCACCGGAAAGGTTTGCAAGCACGGTGGCGGCCATGCGACCGG
>DATBCB010000024.1:0-3322 GCA_036270675.1 Acidobacteriaceae bacterium
TCGTCAGCGAGTACGAAGCTACCAACGATCCGCAACTGCTGAAGCTCGCCACCGACCTCGGCCGCCGCCTGCTGCCCGCCTTCCACTCGCCCACCGGTATGCCTTACGAGTACGTCAACCTGCGCACCGGCAAAGTCCGCGGCGCGGTCACCAATCCGGCCGAAGTCGCGCTGCTGCCGGAGTTCGGCACACTCTCCAGGCTCACTGGCGACCCCGTCTATTACAACACCGCCAAGCGAGCAATGACCGAGCTATGGCAGCGCCGGTCCTCCCTTGACCTGGTGGGTCTCGGCATCAACGTCGAAACCGGTGAGTGGACCGACTCCACCTCCACCATCAGCGGGGGCATCGACTCCTTCGACGAATATCTGCTCAAGAGCTGGCTGCTCTTCGGCGACCGCGACTGCCTGGAGATGTGGCAGAAGAGCATCGTCGCCATCAACAAATACCTCGCAGAGCAGACGCGCCTTGGCCTCTGGTATGGCCAGGCCGACATGCGCACTGGCGCGCGCACCACGCATGAGTACGGCGCACTCGACGCATTCTTCCCCGCGGTGCTCGCGCTCGGTGGCGATCTGCCCCGCGCCGAAGCATTGCAGGGTTCCAGCTTCCAGATGTGGACGCTCTACGGCATCGAACCGGAAACGCTCGACTACATCCGGCTCGCCACACCGTCCGCCGGCTATCCGCTGCGCCCGGAGATCATCGAGTCCACTTACTATCTGCACCACCTCACCGGCGACCCCCTCTACCTGCACATGGGCCAGGAGTACTACGACTCGCTCGTCCGCTGGTGCCGCACACCCGAGGCCTACGCCGCGCTCACCGACGTGCGCACCAAACAGCAGAAGGATGAGATGGAAAGCTTCTTCTTCGCCGAGACGCTCAAATATCTCTACTTGCTCTACGCGCCCCGCGATACGGTCGACTGGCAGAAGTTCGTCTTCAACACCGAAGCGCATCCTCTCAAGCGCTTCACAACGGCTGCTTCAACTTCCAACTAAGCGCCACGTACATCGCTCCATGCGACCGTTAGAGCATTTCCCCTACCGGCCTCTCATCCAAGCGCCAAAACCTCACCCAGCTTTTCCGTTGAGGAAAGCTGCACCGCGCGGTATCTGGATAGGAACGGTGATCTAGGGAAAATGCTCTAGACTGGCCACATCTATGCCTCGAAGACTCCGCGTCGGAATCATCTTTGGCGGCCGCTCTGGGGAGCACGAAGTCTCGCTCCGCTCCGCCGCCTCCGTACTTGCCGCCATCGACAGGAAGAAGTACGACGTGGTTCCCATCGGCATCGCGAAAACCGGCCACTGGCTGCTCGCAGACGACGCGCAGCACATGCTCGCCGGCGGCACCGCCGTCACAGCCAGCAACGTGGCGAAGACCCGCACCGCACATCAGAGCGCGCTTGTGCCCGCCGCGCATCCGGCAGGTATGCTGCACCTCCCCGCATCCGCCGCGAAAGAGCAGGCTCAGGCGCTTGGCGTCGACGTCCTCTTCCCCGTGCTGCATGGCACCTTCGGTGAGGACGGCACCATCCAGGGACTCTTCGAGCTCGCCGGCAAAGCCTACGTCGGCTCCGGCGTCCTCGGCTCTGCCGCCGGCATGGACAAAGATGTGATGAAGCGGCTCTTCGCGGCCGCCGGACTTCCCATCGTGGAGCACATCACGCTGCTCCGCGGGGCATGGCATAAGGCTCCGCGCAAAGCCATCGCGGAGATCGAAGCCAACCTCCGCTACCCACTCTTCGTCAAGCCCGCGAACCTCGGCTCCTCCGTCGGCATCTCCAAAGTCCACGATCGCTCCGAGCTTGCGCCCGCCATCGTGCTCGCCGCCAGCTACGACCGCAAGATCATCATCGAGCAGGGAGTCAGCGGCAAGGGCACCAAGAACAAGCCGGCCGAGCGCGCCCGTGAGTTGGAAGTCGCCGTCCTCGGCAACGATGATCCCAGAGCATCCGTCGTTGGTGAGATCGTCCCTGCGAAAGAGTTCTATGACTACGAAGCCAAGTACGAGAGCGACGCGTCCCTCCCCATCATCCCCGCTCGCCTCAGCAAGGCGCAGACCAAGGAAGTCCGCGAGATGGCGATCGCCGCCTTCCACGCCTGCGACTGTTCCGGCCTCGCCCGCGTCGACTTTCTGCTTGAGCCCGAAAGCCGCACCGGCAAACCGGGCCGCCTCTATCTGAACGAGATCAACACCATGCCCGGCTTCACCTCCATCAGCATGTATCCCAAACTGTGGGAGGCCTCCGGCCTCAAATACTCCGACCTCATTGACCGCCTCATCGAGCTTGCGCTGGAACGCCGCGCCGAACGCGACGACACGCAATACAGCCGCTGACAAGCCACCGCAATCCAGATCCAAACCGCTGCAGAGCAACCAGCCGCAGCGCCAGACACACAGCAATCCAATGGACCGTGGATATTGACCAGCTGGTGACAAACGCCGGGTGTCGCAGCCACAATGAGGCGTGACCGTACGTCAGGATCACCCCATCGTCGTCTGGGTCGAGCGCGGCGTGCTGTTCCTGCTGATTGCCTATCTGTGCCTGCACACCATGCCGCGGGCATGGAGCAACCTGAATACCGATTTTCCGAACTACTACATGTCAGCGCGGCTTGCCCATGAGGGCTTCGACACTGCCCGCGAATATGAATGGGTATGGCTCGAACGCCAGAAGGACCATCGTGCGCTTGACATCAGAGCCATCGGACTTCTGCCCATAACCCCGTTTTCCACGCTGATCATGTGGCCATTCACCGGCCTGCCGCCACTCACTGCCAAACACCTGTGGATACTGACGAACCTTGCACTCCTGATTCCGCTTTGGTGGATGCTGCGCTCGATGACCGCATTGACGTACCAGCGAATTGCGCTGGCCTTCGCCCTCAGCTTTCCGCTGCATCGCAACCTGTTGTACGGCCAATTCTATATAGTTCTGCTGCTGCTGATCGTGGCGGCATGCTGGGCGCATCTGCGCGGTTTCCGTGTGCTGGCCGGTGCGCTGGTGGCGGTCGCGGCGGCCTCAAAGATTTTCCCGGTCCTTTTCTTTGTCTTTTTCCTGCAGCGCAGAGATGGGCGCGCGCTGATCTCCGGAGCGGTAACCGGGCTGGCTGCCTTTGCTGCGTCTGTTGCGGTCTTCGGCTGGAACCTGCATCGCACTTATCTGCATGAGATTTTGCCGTGGACGCTGCACGGCGAAGCCCTATCACCGTATACGACGGCCAGTGCTTCCATCTCCAGCGTGCTGCACTATCTCTTTCTTTCCGAGCCGCAGTGGAATCCACATCCATGGCACAACTTTCCGCTGTGCTAT
>DATBCB010000025.1:0-19576 GCA_036270675.1 Acidobacteriaceae bacterium
TCGACGGCATGCCGCTGGCGACCTTGCTGGGCGTGAACGATCTGGCAAGCGGGCAGACGGAGCTGGCGCAGGTTGCGGCATCGTGGGATGGCACAGCTCCGCTGTTTGTAGCGGCGGGGCTGGAGTCGTGGAACATGACGCCAACCGATGCGAAGAATCTGGTGGATTCGCTGGGCTCGCAATTCCAGGTGGTGCGGGGAGACACGTTCTTCCAGATGTTGCGGGCTACGCAGACGGAGAGTTAATGGGTGAGACGCGCAGCGGCGTTTTGGTTGAGCGGCGCTGCACGCCGATCCTGTTTAGATAGATACTGCAGGCCCTTCGCTTCGCTCAGGATGACACCGTCTTTAGCCGAAGTTGAGCTGCACTTCGTCGATGTAGCACCAGCCCCAATCTTCGCCCGGTTCGTTTGAGCGCATGATGGGATGCTTGGTCGAGTGAAAGTGTTTGGTCGCGTGCCTGTTCTTGGAGGAGTCGCAGCAGCCGACGTGACCGCACTCCATGCAGAGGCGCAGGTGGACCCAGGTGTCACCCAATTTCAGGCACTCTTCGCAGCCGCGGGTGTGCGGCTGGACATCTTGAATCTGGTCGAGATGCGTGCAGCGCTTCATCGCTTCCTCCTCATTGAGACTACTCCGCCGCGTCCTGCCACTGCTTCTGGCACTCGATATTCAACTGCGTTGCTCCTGCAGATAGGTGTTGGTGTAGTCGAGATAGTTGCGCGCGTACATCAGAATCTGCTCGCGATCCTTGTCGCCGAGTTCGCGGCGCTGCTTGGCCGGCAAGCCGGCCCACAGCGTACGCGGCGGCACGACTGCGCCCTCCGGAATGAGCGCGCCGGCGGCGATGATGGAGCCCTCGCCAATGCGTGCGCCGTTGAGGATGACGGCGCCCATGCCGATCAGGCAGGTGTCCTCGATAACACAGCCGTGGACGGTGGCGTTGTGGCCGATGGTGACCCAGTCGCCGACGATGACCGGCCACTTGTAGCGCATGCCGTGGAGCACGGCGCAGTCCTGCACGTTGGAGTTAGCGCCCAGCCGGATGGAGTGCACATCGCCGCGGAGCACGGCGTTCATCCAGACACTGGCGTGCTCGCCGAGGGTGACGTCGCCGAGGATCTGGGCGGAGATGTCGACGTAGCAGGATGCCGGAATCACGGGCGCGTGGCCGAGGTAGGGGCGGATCATGTTTTCAGTTTAGTGCGCGTCAGCGTCGGCTTAGATCGATCGACAACTCGGTATTTGCGGGAAAGCTGACTTCGTGGCCGCGTGCGATGTAGCGGCGATAGATAGACTTTACCGTCGCGAAGGCCGCGAAGCCGGTAGATGCGTTGCGGCTGGCGGTGGCCATCGTGATAACCCGGGCAAAGATGCCAAAGCCGTTGCTGGTGACGCCCTGTCGCGCGATGCCGCCGTCGCTGTCCGTGGAGGCGGCGGCCATTACGCCGAGCACCAGCGGCGCTAGGAAGCGGCCTTTGTCCGGCTGGGCGCGCGTGCCGCCTTCGGCATCGAGCGCGATGTTCTGACCTTTCTGCCCCTGAATCGACGAGAGGCTGCTCTCGATCGGCTGGGCGGGCTGGGCTGCACCGGATGCAGTCGAGGAGCCGATGGAGCGGAAGCTGAAGCGCAGGCGTCCGCTGCGGCCGAAGGAGCGCGCCGCGCGCGTCTGGATCACCAGGCCGTTGAGCGATGTGCCGGCGGGCAGCATCACATCTCCCTGCGGATTGCAGAAGGGCTTGACGAGCACGGCGGAGACCGGGTCGCCTTTCTTTGCCGAGGCGGAGCTGATGCCGTCCGTGAGGCGCGCCTGCATAGTGCCGGAAGTGAGGTCCACGGTTGAGGCAGGCGGCATGGCCGGAGATGCAGCGGCTTCGGGCAGGCGGAACGGCTCACGCAGCATGGCATCGAACTCGGAGCCGGCCCAGACGCGCTGCGGATGATAGGGCAACTGCCGATAGAGAAGCTGCTTCAGCATGTCGCCCCGGTGCGGATCGTGTGCCGTGTCGCGCATCCCCTGGATCTGCGCATGGATCATCGCCTTGGCGCGGCCAACGATGGAGGATGGCGGTGGATGCGCCGCGAGCGAGATGGTGGCGGCATTGCGCATGCCGCCGACGGCATCGACGGGGAACGCGGTGCCGGATGCCAGGACGAGTTGCGTGACGCGAATGACGGGGACGCGCAGCGGAGTGAAGTCGCCGTCGAGCTTTGCGTTTACGCGGGTGCTGCGGTCCGCGGCTGGAGTGGCGGAGACGACGCCCTCCGCCGTGGTGCCGGCGGGCAGCAGCAAGCGGTCAGGGCCGTAGACCGGCTCCATGAGCTGACCGCGGAACGGCGTGCCGACCTTGAGTGTGACGGTCTGCGTGACTCTGACGCGCAGCGGGAAGTTTGCGGGGATGACGACGGACGCGACGGGGTCCGCAGGCGATGCCGGCGATGTCTGGGATTGCGGTGGCTGGGATTGCGGTGCTTGGGGTTGCTGTGTTTGGGGTTGCGGAGACTGGGTCGGCGGACGGCGGGATAGCAGAGCTTGCGGCGGCTGCGCGCATGCGCTGGCGACAGTCGCGGCGAAGAGCACCATCGTGCTGACGTGGCGTATGAAAGAGAGCTGCTTCATGAATGCCTGCTTCCGGATTATTGACCGGATCCGGACGGGCGGGATGGCTGGGTGAGAGCGGCGGCCTCGGCCAGCGACAGCCTGGGTGGGAGCGGCGCTGCGCCGGAGTGCGTCGCGTCCTCCTCGTGCGAGATGCTCTTGAACAGCAGGACCTTTCCGCCGACGTGCACGTCGATGTGCGCGTTCTTCCAATCTGTCGCAGTCACCGGCACGCGTACGATGCGGAAGTGACTGTCCTTGTCGATGTGGCCGAGCAGTCCAAAGCCGAAGCTGACACGGTCCACCAAGTGGCCTTCGATGCCACACAACCGCTCGTCGGGCATGCGGATGAGGATGGTGCCGGCGAGTCCGTGGACGATGCGCTCGTCGAAACTGGAAGGCGTGAAGGCTGGATTAGGGCGAAATCCGATGCGCACGCAGTCGCCCTGCATGCCGTCAGCGCTGAAGAGAAAGGTCTGGGGCAGGGCGTCCAGCACCTTGCCCATGCGCTCTTCGTCCGCGCGGCGATCGGCATTGGCGGCGCGCAAGGCGGAAGGATCGGCGACCAGGGCAGCGATGCGGCGATCCTCAGCAGCGGCGCGGTTAGGCGAGAGCGGCTTGCCATCTTCCGCAATCAGGCGGCGCAGCAGACCATCCGGGGTTTCGACGACATTCTCTGTCCACAGATGGCCGCCTGTGCGGGTGGAGCGCTCGACAGATGTGTAGCGGAAGAAGCTGCGCTGCTTCCGGGCATGCTTTTCGTTCTGCACCATCGCACTCACCACCTGCAACGGCGTCTGCTGCTGCTGCTGCGCAATCGCGCGTGCTCCCGTCAGGACCAAGCCACCGGCGAGCAGCAGCCAGACCAGCGCTGTCCGGCGCAGGAACTGCTGAGCAGAAAGAACATCAGCAAGAACGTCAGCAAGAACATCAGCCGGGCGGCGGCGTTCGAGCAATCGCGAGAGCCACGGGGACGAAGGAGCCATGGGAAGCTTCGAAATCAATCGGGCTTTACCGTAGCTCCCTGAGGATCGAAGGCGACTTCATGGCGGTGTCCATTTTTCATGATAGTAGTTTCGTAGCTCGCGATCGCGCCTCCGCGCGTGACCGATTCGATCTTACCGACCTTGCCGCCGTTTGCGGCCTTGGCGATGGCGCCGGAGACCGCCGGCGGCAGACTGTCGGCCGCGACCTCCTGCTCCACTTCGAGGACGGTTCCCGATGCGTCCAGCAGGATGTCCCTGCTCCTGCCGTCCTTCAGTGTCTCCACCTCATAGGTAAGCTTACCGTCCTCTTTGTCTTTGACGCAGCCACGGATGGTTGCGTCTCGTGCCTCGATCTTTGCCTGATTGAGGGCGGCAGCAGGGAGGGTGCTGCAGGGCACGTGACTCTCTGCAGCGGCGGCGGAAACGACGAGGGTAGCGATGGAGGCGGCGATCAGTGTGCGTCTCATGCAATCAGATTGCGCGTTGCGGGCTTAAGGAGTACTGAACAGCCACGCATGGAAATCTGCATCGTTTGCGAACACCTGGAGTCGCGAAACTGGACACGGCCGGTATGTCTTCGCGCACGGGCGGCTTGGGAATCAGCGACTTAGTCCGGTGACGGGTTGGCAATCGGCGTGCCTTCTACGGGGGTTGGGCCTGCCGTCTGTTCGACCGTTCAACTTCTTTCGAACCGGAGCGATCATGCACACGCTGCTTCAGGACCTTCGCTATGCCCTGCGCCAACTCATCCATATGCCTGGCTTTGCTGTCGCCGCTGTTGTTTCCCTCGGGCTGGGGATTGGCGCCACCGTGGCTGTGTTCAGTGTTGTGTATGCGGTCCTGATGGACCCATACCCCTACCGTGCGCCGGACCGCATGGTGCACATGCGGCTGACGGATAAGAACGGGCAGAACCGTTACTTCGGACTGACCGGCGATCAATGGCGGGCAATCCGCCGCTCTCCCGTCGTCGAAGACGTTTTTATGACCGACGATTGGAGCCTCACGGTGACCGGTCACGATCTGCCAGAGGATGTGCAAGGCGCGTATGTGACATCGAACACCTTCCAGTTCCTGGGAGCGCCGCCAGTGCTCGGACGCGGCCTGCTGCCCTCGGATGCGAGAGACGGACAGGACCCGCAACCGGTGGCGGTGCTGGGTTACAAGTTCTGGCAGCGACACTTCAGCGGCGACGCGGCAGTCATCGGCCGAAGCCTCCAACTCGTTCGCAAGAACTACACAATTGTTGGCGTCGCCGCGCCCCGCTTCACCTGGAACGACGCCGACGTATATCTCCCGTTGAAGGTGACCTCCGACCCGGTGCACAACTACCAGACCGAACTGCGGCTGAAGCCGGGCGTGAGCCATGCAGCCGCGGCAGCGGCCCTTACGCCGCTGATCCATGAGTTCGCCCGGGAGACGCCGAAGCATTTTCCGCAGGTGGCCTATACCTTCTCGGTGATAGGACTGAACGATGACTTTATAGAGCAGTTGGGCGGCACGCTGGCGCTATTGTTCAGTGCGGTGGCCTTGCTGCTCACCATCGGGTGCGGGAATGTCTCGATCCTGTTGCTGGCCCGCGGCGCGGCACGGCAGCATGAGCTGGCGCTGCGCTCGGCGATCGGGGCGAGTCCGCGGCGCATCGTGCGGCAACTGCTGACCGAGGCCCTGCTGCTGTCATTTACGGGCGCGGCGCTGGGCGTGCTGCTGGCGTACAAGACGATCGCGTTGATCGTGGCCCTGCTGCCTCAGTACTCCTTCCCGCACGAGGCGGCGATCCGGGTGAACCTGCCAGTGCTGCTTTTCAGCGTGGGGGTGGCGCTGTTTACCGGCGTTGTCTTCGGGCTTTGGCCGGCGCTGCGGCTGTCGCGGCCGGATGTAGGGCAGGTGATGCAGTCCGGTTCGCGGAGAATGGCGGGACGGCTGGGCGGCCGCGCGACGAACAACGCCCTGATCGCGGTACAGATCGCGCTGACACTGCTGATGCTGGCGGGGGCTGGAGCGGCGATCCAGGGCTTTCTGCGTACGATGCATACACCGCTGGGCTACGACCCGCACAACGTGATGTCGGTGGGCATCCCGATTCACGACGGCACGTACAGGACATGGGGCGAGCGCGCGGCGTACTTCGATCAGTTACAGAAGAAGGTGGCAACGACTACCGGTGTCACCATGACGGCGATCTCGAGCAACGCCACCCCGCCCGACAATGGATGGCAGACGCATGTGGAGTTCCTTGGCAAGACCCTGAGCGACGAGCAGAAGGTGCGGGTGAATTTCGTGAGCCCTACGTACTTTCCGGTGTTACGTATCCCGCTAGTGCAAGGACGCATCTGGGACGAGACGGAAAGCATTCATGGAGCGCATGTTGCGGTGATCAACCAGACGATGGCGCGACGGTATTTCCCCACCGGCGATGCGATCGGCCACTCGCTGAGGGTGCCCGAATTGCGGGACCAGCCGCCCTACAATCTGGCGGCACAGGACGTGGCCGGCTGGTTGCAGATTGTCGGCATCGTGGCGGACAAGCTGGATGACGGGCTGCGCAAGCCGATCCAGCCTGAGGTCTTCGTGCCCTACACGCTGTCGATGAACATGTTCACGCAGATCCTGGTTCGCTCGGAGGTTTCGCCACTGACGCTGTTGCACTCGGTAGGGGCGCAAGTGAACTCCGTAGACGCCGATCAGCAGATCAACGGGCAGGTGCAGGACCTGGAGCACTGGATCACCGGCCAGCCGGAGATACAGCAGGAGCACCTGGTGGCATGGCTATTTGGATTGTTCGCCGCGCTGGGACTGGTCCTGGCCGCAGTGGGGCTGTACAGCGTGGTGTCCTATACAGTCGCGCAGCGGACGAACGAGTTCGGCATCCGCATGGCGCTGGGTGCACCGCGGACACACGTGCTGCGCATCGTCTTCGAGTCGACCGTGCTGAGTGTAGGGTGCGGAATGGCAGCGGGGCTGGTGCTGACGTTTTCACTGCAGAGGCTGCTGGCGCATTGGGCGGAGGGCACCTCGCGGGACCCGGTGGTGGTGGTTGCGGCGGCACTGCTGCTGAGCGGGGTAGCGATCGCGGCCTGCTCCGTACCGGCGCGGCGGGCCTCCCGGGTCGATCCGGTAACCGCCCTCCGTTATTAGTGATTTATTCCATAAGTGGATACCGATAATAGTTACCTTCGTGCTACGGAGGAGATATTTTGCGTCTTCACATGCACTCCTCTAACCGGCACCGATGGGCAGTTTGCCCAATATTTGGGCTAACTTCGCTATGAAGCCGCATTCCACCCCATAAAACATAAGTCTGGTGACGACTACCGGGATCACAGTAATTCCTTGACGGGTGCGGATGAGCGTGCCGTATTCTAGGACTTGACCCCATTGGGAAGTTTGGAGGTGTAGTTCATTGGCAGAGGTTCGTGTGCAGGAGGGCGAGCCGCTCGAGAATGCATTGCGTCGCTTTAAGCGGAAGGTGCAGCAGGAGGACATCATCAAGGAAGTGAAGCGTCACTCCTTCTACCTGAAGCCAGGTGAGCGGAAGCGCGTCAAGGAAGCACTGGCGCGGAAGCGTAACCGGAAAAAGGCACGTAAAGAGCAGGACTAAGTACTGTACTGTAGGAGACAAATCCCCCGGGCCCGCAGATTCGTACCACAATCGCGGGCCCGGCGTGTCTCCGGCTCAGCTCGATTGTTTCGCATGTTGTCCCTCTCCAGCTTCTCCTCCCCCAAGGTTGATGCAGTTGCAGTAGGCCGCTTCGGTGGCCGGGCCCGGGTGATTTCGGTTCGATTTTTTGAGGAGGGCGGGAGCTGCCAGCCATGCATTGCGGCGGCAAGCAACCGGGTCATGGAATTCCAGGACAAAATACTCAAATGTGTGGACTGCGGGAAGGACTTCATCTTCACCGCCGGCGAGCAGTTGTTTTTTCACGACAAGCAGTTTCACAACGATCCGAAGCGCTGTAAGGCGTGCAAGCTGAAACGGGGCGGCGGCTCCAGCGTGCGGGCAGAAACCCGGACGCACTGCTCGGTATGCGGGCAGGAGACCACGGTTCCCTTCCGTCCGACGCAGGGCCGGCCGGTGCTGTGCCGATCCTGTTTCGAACAGAACCGGCGCGCGCCATCCGGCACCGGGCAATCGGCCGCCGAGCTACCAGGGGAACCGATCGTTGCAGCGATGGCGCATCCCGAGGGGAAGTCGGCGGGTTAGAACTGTTTCAGTGGGCGCAGCGTATACCAGCTATGGCTGGCCCTGAGGGTTCCGGGCCGAGGCGGCGGAGGCGTGTCAACGGAATTTGCGCGGGAATTTGCGCGGGTGCGTACCGATTGCCTGCGGCAATGCGGGCATCCTCGCGAGACTTGGCGGAGGACCGGCCTACGCCGCTAGCTGGAGGCAGTCGCCTTGCGCCGCGCTCCGTTGCCCTTTCTGCCGTCGGTGGCAGCAGCCAGGTAGTCGGGCTGAACGCCTGGTTTGGCCTTTTGCTTTTTATCCTCATGCGTGACCAGCAGCGCTTCGATCTGCAGCAGCAGGTCATTGGTGTTCATCGGCTTGACCAGCATCTGGTCGGCGCCTGCGTTCTCCCACTCTTCGCCGGGCAGTGGGAATGCGGTGAGCATGGCGACGGCGGGATCGTACTCAGCCTCGCGGGCGGCACGCACCACCTCAACGCCCGCGCGTTCGCTTTCCATGCGCATGTCGGTGATGACCATGTGGTAGGGATGGGCGCGGATCTTGGATTTGGCCTCGCGCGCGGAGGCCGCAGTCTCCACATCGAAGCCATGGAGCTCGAGAACGGCCTTCAACGTAAGCAGGATCGCGAGCTCGTCATCTACCAGCAGAATGCGTCGTTTCATAGGTAACTTCCTTACATCAACATATCAGCAAGAGCCCGGTGGAAGGATGAGCGGACCGTCTCCGCAACTGCAACTAGACTAGGGAACATGGGGGGAACGTGGAAGGATATCACGTAGAAAACTTCGGCTGCCGGGCCAGCCATGCGGACGGCGATGCGCTGGCAGCGGAGCTGTCGCGCGCCGGGGGCAGGGCTGTGCCGGCGAACCATGCGACGGAGGTGGTTCTGAATACCTGCGCCGTAACCGCCGAAGCGGAACGGACGGCGCGCGGATACCTGCGTCGCGTGAAGCGGGAGAATCCCGGGGCGCGCGTGGTGGTGACGGGTTGCTACGCGCAGCGCGCGCCGGAGGAGGTAGCGCGGCTGGCAGGCGTCGATGCTGTGGTGGGCAACAGCCATAAGGGTTTGCTGGCGCAGGTGGTTGCGCGGCAACTGGTTTCGCAGCAGACCATGGTTTCGCAGCAGGTCCTGGTTTCGCAGCGGATCGGGGAGGAGGCCGGTGGTTTTGACACTGGTTTGATCACTGGTGTGGACAGGAGGACGAGCGGATTTGTTGCGCTCGGTAGTGTCTCCGCTGCGGGCGGCGTGCCGGTGCTGGTGGATGATCGCTTTGCCCACGCCAACCTGGCGGCGGAGGAACTGGGTGCCTCGGGCGATACGCGGCCCAACCTGAAAGTGCAGGATGGCTGCGGCAACCGCTGCTCGTTCTGCATCATTCCGACGACGCGGGGTAGCAGCCGGTCGGTTCCGTCGGAGACGGTGCTGGGGCGGGTGCGGGGCTTCGTGGATGCGGGCGGGAAGGAGCTGGTCCTGTCGGGCATCAACCTGGGGCGCTGGGGCAGGGACTTTGAGCAGCCGGCGCGGCTGGAGGATCTGGTTGCCGCGATTCTGGAGCAGACGGGGCTGCCGCGGCTGCGCATCAGCTCGGTGGAGCCGATGGACTGGAGCGTGGGGCTGCTGGCGCTCTATCGGCAGTATGGGCGGGTAGATGCGGCCGCGACCGGGCCGCGGCTGGCGCGGCATGCGCATCTGCCACTGCAGTCCGGAGCGGACGCCATCTTGCGCATGATGCACCGGCGCTACCGGCCCTGGCATTACGCGGAGAAGCTGGCCGCGATCCGCGAGGCGATGCCGGAGGCGGCGATTGGGGCGGACGTGATGTCCGGCTTCCCGGGGGAGACGGATGCGTTATTCGAGGAGAGCTACCGGTTCATTGAGCAGCAGCCGTTTACCTACCTGCACCTTTTCCCGTTCGGCGCGCGGCCGGGTACGGCGGCGTGGGCGCTGGCGCAGGAGCGGCCGGTCCGGGGTGAGGTGATACGCGAGCGCATGGCGCGGCTGCGGGTTTTGATGGAAGACAAGCAGGCGGTGTTTCGCCGGAGTGTCGGCGAGGGCACGCTGCCCGTGGTGACGCTGAAGGCTGGCGAGGAACATCGCCGGCGGGGCGTGACCCCGGCTTTGAGCGATAACTTTCTTCCTATCGAAATTGCCGATGTATTTCCTGCGAACCGGATGCTCTGGACAGCCGTATCTCATCCAAACAAGAGTGAGGGTGGCGCCGCGGCAGAATGGCGGGCCATCCGGGCCCAGAGCTAATTGCAGAAGGTCCATTTCAAGGCAAATGCTATAATCGTCCCGCGAGGGTGCGCCCTCGCAAAACCTTTGGAGGAATCCCATAGCACTCGATAAACGTTCAGCCAAGTCCTTTATCCGCACCAACGACCGTATTCGCGCGAAAGAGATTCGCGTGATCGACGATCAGGGCGAACAGCTCGGTATTATGCAGCCGTTTGAAGCGCTGAAGATCGCGCGAGAGCGCGGACTGGATCTGGTGGAAGTCTCCCCCAATGCGGTGCCCCCCGTATGCCGTATCCAGGACTACGGCAAGTTCCTGTACGAGAAGGACAAGAGCGAGCGGGCTGCACGCAAGAAGCAGAAGGTGATCGTGGTGAAGGAGGTCAAGTTCTCCGTCACCGTGGATGAGCACGACTACCAGACCAAGAAAAACCAGGCCGTCCGTTTCCTGAATGAAGGCGACAAGGTGAAGGCCTCGCTCCGCTTCAAGGGGCGCCAGATGGCGCACCGCGAGCTGGGCTACGCCATCATCAACCGCCTAATCCAGGACATGGGCGAGACCGGCATTGTGGAGTTCATGCCGCGCATGGAAGGCACGACGCTGCATGCCATCCTGGCGCCGGGCAAGAAGTCCGAGTCGCAGCGTGTGCCGAAGCCAGCGCCAACGCCGAAACCGCCCGCGGCACAACAGGCGCCGGTGAACGCCCAGATCACGGCCCAGTCGTAAACGAATACGGCCCTAAACGAACACAGCGTGGATCACCGGCGCGAGCCCGTTCTGCGTACAGCGGCGGTTGCCGACCTGGACGCGATCCGCACTCTGATCGCCGCCTCTGTCCGTGGACTACAACACGAATACAGCGAAGGCCAGCGCGAGCAAGCGCTGGCCTCTGTGTTTACGCCGGACACGCAGTTGATCGCGGATGGGACCTACTTCGTTATCGAAACCGCTGAAGGCTCCGTTATCGAAACTGCTGAAGGCTCCCTAATTGAAACTGACAACGGCGCACTTGCCGCGTGCGGTGGTTGGAGCTGGCGGAAGACTCTCTATGGCGGCGATCAGCATCATGCGTCGCGTGATGCCGGGGCGCTCGATCCGGCGACGGATGCCGCCAAGATTCGCGCCTTCTTCGTGCATCCAGCCTGGTCGCGGCATGGGCTCGGGACGCGGCTGCTCGAAGCGTGTGAGCAGGCGGCGTGGGATGCGGGCTTTCGCCGCTGCGAAATGGGGGCTACTTTGAGCGGCGTGCCGCTGTATGAGCGGCATGGCTATCGGCGGGTGGCGGAGATTCTGGTGGACCTGCCGGGCGGGGAGCGGCTGCCGGTGGTGCGGATGGAGAAAACGCTGGCACGGGCGGGGAAATAGTCGATACTTATCGGCAATATGCAGAGGATTCGCACTACAACGGTGGATGAGTACATCTCCATGCAGCCTGAGGCAATGCAGATCATGCTGGAGCGCGTGCGAGGCGCAATCGGGAAGGCGGTGCCGGATGCGGAGGAATGCATCTCCTACCAGATTCCGGCATTCAAGCTCGATGGCCGCGCCCTGCTGTATTTCGCGGGATTCAAGGAGCATTACTCCGTCTATCCGGCGAGCGATGCGATGGTGGCGGCGTTCCCCGGCGAGCTGGATCGGTATCGGGCGAGCAAGGGAACACTTCGGTTTTCTCTGACCGAGAAAGTTCCGGTGAAGCTGATCGAGCGCATCGCGAAGTTCCGCGCCGATGAGGTTCGAGCGCGCAAACCTGCGAAGGCAGCGGCAAAGAAGAAGCGCAAGGCCTGAGCGGTACCGGCGAACCAATCTTTGCCGAATCCTGTGTACAAATTGCGCTAGAGTGGTGGGCACTTCTGGTTGGAAGGGGCCTTCCATGTTTGCGATTCGCGCTCTCTGGTCTGCATTCATTCTCGCTGCAAGCTTTCTTCTGCTCGCTTCGTCCGCAGTTGCGCAAGGTGTTCCCCCCGAGGCTTACCGGGGAAAGACCGTTTTTATTCGTAACAACGCCGGTGGCGCGCCGCTCGAGAACGCCGCGGCTGAAGAGTTGAACAAGTGGGGACGGTTCATCTTGGCCGACGATGAGGCGAGCGCGGACATCATTCTCGTCTTTTCGAAGAACGGCGTTCAGAGCACGGACAAGAGCGAGAACAAGAAGGACGGCACCTGCTGCGATACCAGCTATGGCGCCAGCTTTTCGGGGGGCGCGACAGCCCGCGCGTACCTGAACGGACATGGGCCGGGGCCGGGCTCGCTGCCCTTCTGGCAGGATGGCTGCGGCGGCATGACGCAGAAGGCGACAGGCAAGGGATGCATCGACGCGTTCAAGAAGCAGTTTCCGCGCTGAGGTGCTTTGAGACGGCATCTATGAAAGCCATCTGCTTCATCTCACTATTCCTGTTCAGCGGCGCCCTACTATCATCAGCGCAGCTGGTCCAAATCGGTCCGCCCAACCCAAATTATTGCCAAGACGATGAGCACCTCACTCCAAACCTGGCTCTATCCCACAAAACCAGAGTCAGCGGACAGATTCGAGACCGGTCGCTCGCGCCTCTTGCACACTCCAAGGTAGCGCTCCGAAGATACGTTTCAAGCGCCGTCCAGACACCCTTCACGACGGTTGAAACGGATGCCACAGGACACTTCCTTTCTCGGTGCTGTTCCTCCTGGCAAATATCGACTGCTCGCCTCACCTGCTCGCTGGGCCGAACAGCCGGAGAAACTCGAGTGTGAAGCGACGGGCGAATGCTCGCTCGATATCATTCTTAAGATGAATGCCACGGATCTGCCATTGAGCCAATGCCCCATCCGCTAGCACCCGCCAGATGTGCACTGTTCTCAGCCGATGAGGAAATGGCCCCCATCGCCGGTCCGATCACCCGCTCCATGAAGACATCCGCGCGCGCGTAGTGCGATGGCTGGATGCGTTCCTTTGGCAGGTGACTGAAGCCCATCGATTCGTACAGGGCGATGGCACCGGGCAAGGTCGCATTGCTTTCGAGATACAGACGCGTTGCGCCCATGCGCTCGGCCAACTCGATGGCGGCTGTCATGAGGCGGCGGCCGATGCCGGTGCGACGCTCCGTGGGCGTGACCGCCATCTTGGCGAGTTCGTATTCGCCGGGACCCATCGCAATGAGCGCGCAGCAGCCTACGCAGACGCCGTCGCGGACGGCCATAAGGATGCGGCCGCCGTTGTCGAGGATCGCGGTCTGCGGATGCCAGAGAACTTCCAGATCGGCGGGCTCAAGCCAGAAGTAGCGTTGGATCCATTCGCGATTCAGTTCGAAGAAGGCGTCGGCATCGGCTGGCTGAAATTCTCTTACGATGACGTCGGACATTGGGTCGGTCCTCCTCTGGGTGAAATGCGGCTCTTTCGCGTGCCTTGATTCAAGGCTAGGATCAGGAGGGCGATATGTCCAATATTTGAATGCTCTGGATTGAGACGATCTGCGTATGAAAGATGCTATCGAGCTGCGGCATTTGCGCTACTTCTTGGCGGTGGCGGAGACGCTGCACTTTGGCCGCGCAGCGCAGAAGCTGGGTATGGCGCAGCCTCCGCTGAGCCAGCAGATCAAGCGGCTGGAGGAGATGATTGGCGCGCCGCTATTCGAGCGAACAACGAGAGGCGTGACGCTGACGCCGGCGGGCGCGATGCTGCGCGAGCGCGCTACAGCGACGATAGCTCGGCTGGCCGACGATCTGGAACAGACGCGGCGGGTGGCATGCGGCGAGGAGGGCCGGCTGAGGGTGGGGTTCTCCGGCTCGGTGATGTTTACCGAGCTGCCGGCGGCGATCCAGCGCTACCGGCGTGCGTATCCGCGGGTGGAAGTGCAGTTGCGCGAGATGTGGACGTCGGAACAGCTCCCCGCACTGGCGGATGGGTCGATCGATGTGGGCTTTCTGCGGGATGGCGAAAGGCGGCCCGAGCTTGCGATCACGCCGCTGCTGCGCGAGCCGTTCCACGTGACTTTGCCGGCGGACCATATGCTGCGGCGGCAGCGCACGGTGGACCCGCGGTCGCTCGAAGGCGAGCCGTTCGTGCTGTTTTCGCGGCGCATGGGCGTCCTGGCTTACGACCGCACGATCCGCTGCTGCCTGGACGCCGGCTTTCAGCCGCAGATCGTGCAGGAAGCGCCGCAGTTCCCGACGCTGATCCGGTTGGTGGCCGCGGGGCTGGGGATTTCGTTGGTGCCGGCAGGCGTGGCGACAGTGGCATTTCCGGGCGCGATCTTCCGGCCGATCCGGTCAAAGCGATGGACTTCCGTGGATATCGGGACGCGTGTGGACGGGGTGAGCGCCACCGCGACGGCCTTTGTGGAGACGGTGCGGGCGCATTTTGAAGCAGCCAAGTACTCTTGATATATACTGCGATATATACCAGAGGAGGACCGAAGGAATGAAATCCTCAAAAGCGAAAGTTTTCATGTCCGGGAGAAGCCAGGCGGTACGGATTCCCATGGAGTATCGCTTTTCGACGGACGAGGTGTACATCCGGCGTGATCCGGCCACGGGGGACGTGATCCTTTCGCAGGCACCGGGAAGCTGGGCTGAAATCTTTGCCGCTCTCGACTCAGCCGGGGTGCCGGAAGACTTTCTTGCCGACCGCAATCAGGGCGCGCCACAGCATCGCGAGAACCTTTAAGGGCCAGCGCTTGTGACGAATTACCTGCTCGATACCAACACAGTCAGCCACATTGTGCGGGGCCGTTCTGTGGCGGCACGGGTCCGGCTTAGCGGCCTTGGTCCGCGTGAGTCTGCGAGCATCTCCACAATTACAGAGGCAGAAATACGGTATGGGCTGGCGAAGAGGCCTCATGCCCACGCACTCGCGAGCGCGGTGGAGGGATTTCTGGCAAAGATCGCGGTACTGCCATGGGACCGCGATGAGGCGCTAGCCTATGGGCATTTGCGCGCCCGGATGGAGGCGGCGGGGAAGGCGCTCGGCAATCTGGATATGCTGATCGCGGCTCAGGCGATTGCGCGAGACACGACGCTGGTGACGAGCGACAAGGCTTTCTCGTTGGTAAAGGAACTATCAGTGATTGAAAATTGGGCAGTGGATCTGTAAGCGGTAGAGGTCAGTTCCACATGCGCGACGGTTCCGGTATACTGGCTGATGTCGCCATGCCGGCGATTGAATGGATATGCATGCCTAAGCTGAAGACACATAAGGGCGCCGCCAAGCGCTTCAAGAAGACTGGTACGGGCAAAGTGCTCCGTGGCCAGACGAAGATGCGCCACATTTTGACTTCGAAGGAAAAGAAGACCAAGCGCCACCTGGGTGGTACGGTGCTGGTCTCGGAAGCCGACTTGCCAAAAGTGCTGCGCATGATTCCGTACGCCTGATTTTCGGACGGGCCGGGGTAACGCGTTCCCTGTGAGCCCACCATGCCGAAATCAGAGCGATGAGCGAGTGAAGAGGTTCAAATGCAGTGTCCCTCCTGGGTGCTGCCTCCTGCCTCCAGCCGCATAACGAAGTACGCAAAGGAGAACCAACGAGATGCCCCGCGTAAAACGTGGAACCAAACGGCTTGCCCGCCGCAAAAAGATTCTGAAGAGGGCAAGCGGCTATTTCCTTACCAAATCGAAGCTCTACCAGGCAGCGCAGGAGGCCGTAGAGCGTGGCCTGAAGTTCGCCTACGTTGGCCGACGCCAGAAGAAGCGCCAGTTCCGCTCGCTGTGGATTGTGCGCATCAATGCTGCCGCAAAGCAGAACGGCACCAGCTACTCGCAGCTCATCCACGGGCTGAAGGTGGCGGGGATCGAGCTGGATCGGAAGATTCTGGCCGACATTGCGACCAACGACGCCGCTGCGTTCTCCGCACTGGTGAAGACGGCGAAGGGCGCTGCCGCGAAACCGGCTGCAGTCTAGCGGTAACAGAGGGACGATCACCTGACTAGGCCCGGCGCTTGCCGGGCCTAGTCATTTGCTGCTCTCTGGAAATATTCAGCCATTCCTTTTGAAAAGTGCCGAAAAGTTTGCAGCCTGGTGTCGAAATTCCTGGCCTTCGAGCGACGCGTTATCAGGAGGAACCTGCCGTGACCGTCAAGTCTCAAACTCTCAAGGTGCCAGGTGCGCAGATCTATTACGAGATCTATGGATCAGGGCCGATCCTATTGATGATTCCGGGAGGGCCCGCCGATGCGGCGGCCTTCACCGCGCTCGCACGCTGCGTTGCCGACCGTTATACGGCTGTTCCCTACGATCCGCGCGGCAACTCGCGCAGCGTGCTCGATGGACCGCCGGAGGAATTTCATCTCGATCTTCATGGAGACGATGCCGCGCAGTTGCTGGCCGCGCTGGGAAATGGACCTGCTTATGTGCTGGGCAGCAGCGGTGGTGCACAGATTGGGCTCAACCTGACGGCGCGTTATCCCGGTCGTGCCCGCACGTTGGTTGCCCATGAACCGCCTTGCCTGGAACTGCTGCCGAATGTGGAGGAGCATCGAGCTTCGGGCAGGGAACTTCGCGAAATCTATAAGGCGCACGGGGCTGGCGCGGCGATGCAGAAGTTCATGTCTTCGACCGGCATGGCTGCGCCGCCGCCGAAGGATGCTCCGCCGCCAACGCCCGAGGCACAAGAAGCTTTCAGCCGCGCGATGGGCAATCTGGACTTCTTCTTTGGGTATGGGATGAAAGCGATCGCGGAGTATGTGCCGGATGTCGCCACGCTCAAGGCGGGCACGCCGCAGGTGGTTGTCGGCGTAGGCGAGGCTACCAAGGGACAGATCGCGCATCAAACCGGGGTCGTACTGGCGGAGCGGCTGGGCGTTCCTCCGGTGGTATTTCCCGGAGATCACGGCGGCTATAGCAGCCACCCCGCTGCATTTGCAGAACGCCTGCATGAGGTGTTGACGCGCGGAGCGTCATAGCCAGCCGCGCTTGCGGCGGCGGGGCTCGGTATCGTCCGCAGCTTCGTCGTTGCCGGCTTTCTTGTAGCGTTTGCGGATCACCCAGAAAAGCAGCAGCCCCACCAGCACGAAGAGAACTACCAGAGTCACGGTCAGGTGGTGCTTGAACAGGTCGCCGACGACGTCCACGATCTGCGGGCCGTACTTGATCGTGAGAGCTGCCTCCACGCCGAAGCGAACTGCGCGGCCGATGAAGACGGCAAGCATGAAGTGCCAGATATTCATCTCGAAGACGCCGGCGCCGAAGACGAAGGCTTTCCACGGAGTAGGCGGGGGCATGGCGGATGGGATCGCCATGGCGAGGAATTCCTGTTTTTCGAAGCGGGCCATCATCTCCTCGTAGCGCGCGCGATCGATGCGGCGCAGCAGGAAGAGTTCGCCGCCAGCGCGGCCGAGCAGAAATGGGATAAGGCCACCCACGGCCGAGCCTGCCGCGGCCATGATTACGTAGAGATATGCGCGCCGGTGATCGTTCCAGGCCCAGGTGGCGATGAGCGGATCCATCGGGATGGGGATGGTGCCGGAATCCACTACGCCGGCGAGGGCCGCGCCCCAGATTCCCAGAGGGCCGAGGACGCCGAGGACGAATCCCTTGTAGCGCGCGAGCCACTTCGCGATGAAGTGGCTCACGTGCGCGGCGCTCCGGGGATCTTATTTTGGGCGGCTTCGGTGTGGGGGTCGGCCCCGCTCAGCAACAGGAGTGCGTGCGGGATGAGGTCGAGCACCGCTTCGAGTGAGGTGACGGCTCCCTCCGGGTTGCCCGGCAGGTTGACGATGAGGGCGCGGCCGCAGGTCCCGGAGATGGCGCGGCTGAGCGCGGCCAGCGGAGTGCGGCGCGCTCCGGCGGCACGCATGCGCTCGGCAAAGCCATCGAGGATGCGGGTGCAGACGGCGCGAGTGGCCTCGGGTGTAACATCGCGCGGCGCGATGCCGGTGCCGCCGGTGGTGACGACGAGCACGGCCTGGGCAGCGTCGTTGCGCAACGCAGCTTCGCGCAACATTGCCTCGATCTGCGGCTGCTCGTCGGGCACGAGGTGTGGGCCCTCCACGATGAATCCTGCTGACTGGAGAGATGCAGCGACCGCGGGCCCGGAGGTGTCCGGGCGCTCGCCGCGGGTGCGGGAGTCGCTGATGGTGAGGACGACAGCGCGTGCGGGCTGCGCCGGATGGGACGGCATGGAGTGATTGTAAGGGTCGGGTAGCCGCTCTTGTTGACATCCGACCCGAGTGGTGCCATGCTCAGGTCGGATGACTACCCAAAAGAATGCCGACGACCGCATTGCGCTGTTGCAGGGCACGCTGGACCTGCTGATCCTGAAGACGTTGGTGCTTGGCCCATGCCATGGCCAGGGCGTGGCGCGTTCGATTCAGCGGCAATCAGAAGAGGTCTTCTTCGTGGACCACGGCTCGCTTTATCTGGCCCTGCAGAGGCTCGAAGACAAAAAGTGGATCAGCGCGCGGTGGGGCGTGAGCGAGAACAATCGCAAGGCGCGCTTCTACTCGCTGACGGCGAAGGGTCGCGAGCAACTTACGGCGAAGACCAGCGAGTGGCAGCGGCTGACGCGGGCGATGGAATCGGTACTGGGTGGCAGCCGAGGACCGAGCAGCCAGGAGGCATAGCCATGTTCAGGCGTCGGCGGAGCGCAGAGGATTTTGCGGAGGAGATCCGGATGCATCTCGAGCTTGAGGCCGACACTTTAGAAAGCGAGGGCTTGAGCGAGGAGGAGGCGCGCCGCAAGGCGAGGGTCGAGTTTGGCAATGTGCATGCGGCCGAGGAGCGCTTCTATCTAAAAGATCGGATCGAGTGGTTCGACAACCTGCTGCGCGATGTGAAGTTTGCGATTCGCCAGATGGTGAAGAATCCGGCGTTCGCCGCCACAGCAATCCTTGTGCTTGCACTGGGCATCGGCGCCAGCGTAGCCATCTTCGCCTTCGTCGATGCGGCTCTGCTGGAGCCGCTCCCCTATGCGAATCCCAACCGGCTGGTGTCTGTGAATGAAAGCGGCGCTGATTCGCCGCGCTGGCCGTTGTCCTACCCGGACTATCTCGACTGGCAGCGGCTGAACAAATCCTTCAGCTCGCTCGACGTCTACGGTGGGGCCGGTTATATCCTGCGCACCGGTTCCGGCGCGGAGCCGGTGCAGGCCGAGCGTGTGAGTGGCGGCTTCTTCAAGACGCTGGGCGTCCGTCCCATGCTGGGGCGCGACTTCTCTGCCGGAGAGAATCGGCCGGGTGGCCCAAACGTTCTGCTGCTGAGCTACAGTGCATGGCTCCATCGTTTCGGTGCGCGGCGCGACGTGGTCGGTCAGTCTGTGGACCTGGACAGCCGGGCCTTCACCATCATCGGTGTGCTGCCCCGCGCGTTTTCCTTTGCGCCGAGCGGGAATGCGGAGTTCTGGGTCCCACTCAACACCTTCAGCACTCACGAGACGATGCGAGGTTTCTATAACTTCTGGGGCATTGGAAGGCTGCGTGATGGCGTCACAGCGGAGGCAGCGCTGGCGGAAATGAAGACCATCGCAAAGCTGCTCCAGCGGCAATTCCCCACCGCGGGCTTCGACCTGAGCGCCAGTATCGTTCCTCTTTCCGAAGTAATCGTCGGCGACGTGCAACCCATTCTTCTCACTCTGCTGGGCGGCGCAGTCCTACTCTTGTGTATC
>DATBCB010000026.1:0-1776 GCA_036270675.1 Acidobacteriaceae bacterium
TCGCGGATGGCTTGCTTCTGGCGCGTGTTGCGTGGGACAGGTCGCGGCATAGCGGCTGATGATAGTGACGTTTCAGTTGCATCTCCAGTGTACGGGAGAATCGCCGCTTGATTGTTGTACAAAGGAGGCGCCATGCGAATGCTTCTCGCCTGTCTCCTGCTGTCCTCCTGTGTCGCGGCCGCGCAATCGCAGCCTGTCGATGCGGCTGCTTCACGCTTGCCTGCGAGCATGGCCGCTCGACGCGCGCAACTGCTGCATCGCGGTGTTAACGCAAGCATGTGGTTCGCGCAGGCAACCGATTATTCGCCGGCACGGCTGCGCAGCTATACCACTGCCGATGACATTGCCCTGATGCATACGATGGGCTTCGATCATGTACGCCTCAGCATCGATGGCGACGAGCTTCTGCGCGGCGCTCCACCCAATGGACTCAATGAGTCCTTCGTCGCCGAACTCGATATCGCCGTGAACACGATGCTAAAGGACGGACTGCGCGTCATCGT
Organism: Acidobacteriaceae bacterium; assembly: GCA_036270675.1. Lineage (GTDB taxonomy): Bacteria > Acidobacteriota > Terriglobia > Terriglobales > Acidobacteriaceae > KBS-83. The sequence continues at coordinate 504 of DATBCB010000026.1, forward strand.
CGACGTGCACCCCACTGACGAGTTCAAGCACGAGCTTCGTACAGACGATGCTGCCGTCACGCGATTCTGTGCGCTGTGGAGCGCGCTGGCTGGCCACTACGTGCAGACCGACCCGGACCGTGTCTTCTTCGAGGTGCTGAACGAGCCGGAGTTCGCCAACGCGCAGCAATGGGCCGCCGTCCAGACGCGGCTCATCGCGGCGATCCGCCAGGCTGCGCCATATCACACCATCATCGCAACGGCCGGGCACTATTCCGGCCTCACCGACCTGCTCACCCTGGAGCCGCTACCCGATCCAAACGTGATCTACACCTTCCACGACTACGAGCCCTTCCCTTTTACGCATCAGGGCGCAACCTGGACGATGGCAGAGGTGCGGCCTCTTCGTGGGGTGCCGTATCCCTCCTCGCCGGAAAACATAGCGGCAGCCGTATCGCAGGAACCGCAGTTAAGCGGCCAGCATTGGATCAACACGTATGGCCTCGATCGCTGGGATGCCGCCCGTATCCACTCGGAGCTGAGCTTTGCCGGCAGATGGGCCGCCCTGCACCACGTGCCGGTGTATTGTGGCGAGTTCGGGGTGTATCAGGCGTTCGCTGATCCGGCGATGCGTGCCGCGTGGCTGCGCGACACGCGCACAGCGCTCGAGGATCAAGGCATTGGCTGGGCGGTGTGGGATTATCAAGGAAGCTTCGCCGTGGTCACCAAAACAGGTGGCAACGCCACACCGATTCCAGCGGTCGCCAGCGCATTGGGGCTCCATCCACAGTGATTGCAGCAGCCTCTGGGTGTTCCGGTGAATCCAACAGCTCGGTGAATCCAACAACTCGCGCGCGAGCTACGCAGAGATTTCGCACAACCAAGGAGAGCAACACCTATGGCGTTAACGCCTGAATCGATTGAGAGCCTGAAGCATGCCCCGGGAGTGCCCGGCATGGTCGAACACATCCTTCATCGCTGGAGCCCGCGGGCCTATGCGGACCGCGATGTCCCGGCTGAAGAACTGAAGAGAGGCTTCGAGGCTGCACGCTGGGCAGCGTCTTCCTACAACGAGCAGCCCTGGCGCTTCCTTGTTGGGCGCCGTGGCGATCCAACGTATCAGAAGATCTTCGACGCTCTGGTGCCGTTCAATCAGGACTGGGCGAAGAGCGCCCCGGTGCTCATCCTGTCGGTCGCACGCAAGCACTTCGCGCACAACGGAGAGATCAACCGCCACTACTGGCACGATACCGGCGCGGCGATGGCGAACTTCGCCGTGCAGATCACAGCGCTG
>DATBCB010000027.1:0-3128 GCA_036270675.1 Acidobacteriaceae bacterium
CGCGCGACAAGAATGTGGGCAGCCAGACGGAGATGCCGCCCATGGTGAAGACCAGCATGGCCATGCCCAAGGTCGCGGTCCAGTATCCCGGGTTGGTAAGCACGCCCGGGATCGTCGCGCGCGTCGGTGTTGCCTGCAGCCGGTCCGCCGAACCGCGCTGCGGCTCGCGGACAAAGAAGAGAATGAGTACCGCGATCAGCAAGCCGGGTACAGCGCTTACCAGGAAAGGCATGCGCCAGCCATAGCTCGAGCCCAGTTGCCCGGCGATGAGATAGCCCAGCGCTGCTCCCACCGGAATGCTGAGATAGAAGACGCTCAGCACCCGGTTTCGTATCCGCTCCGGATACATATCGGCGATCATCGCCGGCGCGAAAACGCTGAAGGTCGCCTCGCCAATGCCGACAACGGCGTGGCGGAAGTACAGCTGCCCGTAGCTGTGTACGGTCGCAGTCAGCAGCGTTGCCACACTCCACAGCACGGCTCCGGCAACCACCAGCGGCTTGCGTGGCACGCGGTCGCCAAGCCATCCGGTGAGCGGCGCCGCGAGCATGTAGGTGATGAAAAACGCATAGGTGAGCGCGCCCATTCGTTCATCGCTGGCGTGGAACTCATGCTGGACCAGTGGCTGCACTCCAGGCAGCACATAGCGATCGATGAAGTTGCACAGGTTCAGCGCGGTCAGCAGGCCAAGCGCCCATGCCGCATGGCCGTACTTTGGGTGCTCGTCTTGCGGCATTGTCATCCTGAACGTAACCGAAGGTGGAGTGAGGAGCCTGCCCTGAGGCTGTCGAAGGGACCTGCTGTATCTATCCTTCAATATCGGCACGAAGACCGTTTTCACAATTTGGTGTATCCGCTGGAACGTCGCTCGAGGCAGCTTTTCCGTTAAGAAAAGCTGCACATAACGGCTGCAAGTCAGGCCACAGCCATTGTGAAAACGGTAGTGCCGCTCAACCGATGCGAAGATTGAGCTTCTGACCTCATCTGTTTATCTCGAATTCAGAGGCCGGGGCCAGCGTGCAGTCACGATCGTCGAAAGGCCACCGCGGGGACGGAAGTCGCCCTTCACCTCGGCCCATTCCGGATCGCAAGCCTTCACCACATCCTCCAGCACCTGGTTCACGACGTTCTCCTGAAAGATGCCCAGGTTGCGATAGCAGAGCAGGTACTCCTTGAACGACTTCAGCTCGAGACAGCGCTCGCGCGGCATGTAGCGGAGGGTCAGCACGGCGGCATCGGGCAGTCCGGTCTTGGGACAGACCGAGGTGAACTCCGGATTGTCGATGACGATCTCGTAGCCGCGAAACTGGTTCTCCCAGGTCTCAATCTCAGGAAAATGCGTGGCAAGCCCCGCGCGTGCGTGTTCGTCGGTATATCGCGCCGTGGTGGTCATACTCTTATTGTACCCATGAAGACTCCCTGTATCTTTCTGACTCCAAAGGCGCATGAAGCGCGTCTTATATACTTACCGACGGCTTAGAGAACGAATGGCAGAAACCTCCAATGGCAGAGCGAGAACCCTCATTTTGTGGACGCTCGCCGCAATACTGCTGGTAATTGTCTTCTTCGTGGTGCGCAGGCTCACCCGCGAGGAGTTGCCCCTGCGCGTCGCCCAGGCCACCATGCAGGACCTGATCACGACCGACAGCACCAATGGCAAAGTTGAGCCGCAGCATAACTTCGAGGCGCATGCTCCGGCGCCGGGCACGGTGAAGAGCCTCTATGTGCATGCGGGAGAATCGGTGCCCAAAGGAAAACTTCTGCTCGCGCTGGATGACGCCGATGCCATCGCGCACACTGCTGGTGCGCTGGCCTCCCTGCGCGGCGCGCAGGCACAATACCAGGCCACCGAGCGGGGTGGCACGCAGGAGGAGCGCTATTCGCTCGCCGGCGCGCTGGCCAAGGCGCAGATGGATCGCGACCAGGCGCAGCGCGATCTCGATGCAGTGAAGAAACTCGCCGCCCAGGGTGCCGCCGCGCCCAGCGAGGTGACGTCCGCGCAACAGCGGCTGGACGCTGTCAACACCTCCCTCGCTACGCTTGAAAAGAGGAAGACTGCACGCTATTCGCCTGCGGACCTCGCCCACTCCCACGCCGATCTGGAGCAGGCTCAATCAGCCTATTCCGCCGCCAGCACGGTAGTGGCCGACTCGAATGTGCGGGCACCCTTCCCAGGCACTGTCTATTACCTGCCGGTCTCCGTGTCCGAGTACGTCCACCCGGGCGACCTTTTACTGGAGATGGCAGACCTTACCAAGCTCCAGGTTCGGGCTTATTTCGACGAACCAGAACTGGGATCGCTCCACACCGGCCAGCCGGCGACTATCGTCTGGGATGCCCTGCCGAATCGTACCTGGCATGGACGAATCCTTCGCATGCCTTCAACCATCATTAACTATCAGAACACTCGCAATGTTGGCGAGGTGCTGGTGAGTGTGGATGATGCCGACGGTAAGCTGCTGCCGAATACAAACGTGAAGGTCACTGTCACCGAACAGAGGCTGGATAACGTGCTCACGGTTCCGCGCGAAGCGCTGCATAGTGAGAACGGCAAAAACTATGTCTATTTGCTGCATGGCAGGGTGCTCAGACGGCAACCGGTCACGGTCGGCGCGCTGAATCTTACGCAGGTGCAGATCGTCAAAGGGCTGACAGAGAACGCAACCGTGGCCCTGAGCACAACCAACGGCGAGCCCCTGGCGGAAGGTGTGCCAGTGCACATCGATCGCTGATTTATTTAACCGCTGCCAGATACGGCAAGGTACGTCATGCGCATTTTCCCCCTCTTGCTCATCGCTCTGCTCGCGCCCTTCACCGCGTTGGCGCTCTCTTCCGAGAGCCGCACCGATGTGATTCGCGACCTGCAGCAGGGCCGTGCCAACGAAGCTTTTGAGCTTCTCCAGCCCGCCACGGCCGCGGGCAACAACGATGCGGAGGCTCAGCAGTTCCTCTGCCGGCTGGCACTGCAGTTGGAACGATGGGACGAAGCAGTTGCCGCATGTAAGAAAGCTGTCGGCTTGGACGACAAAAGCAGCAACAATCATCTCTGGTACGGACGGGCACTGGGCGAGAAGGCGAACCGGGTCGCTTTCTTCAAGGCCTACGGCCTCGCAAAACGTGTGAAAGCG
>DATBCB010000028.1:0-11227 GCA_036270675.1 Acidobacteriaceae bacterium
AACCTCTTTGTCATCTGGCATGTGCGGCGGTTGCGTGCGCGGCCAGCGGCACAGTGGCGCATCACGCCGCTAACCGCCGGCAAGCTGCGCGGCGAACGTGTGCAGATCGTGCTCGCCGTCCTTACCTTCGTCTGCCTCGCGGCCGAGGAGATCACCCACGCGATCCTTCATCATTCCCACCCGTAGCCCTGCTATGAGGGTCATCCGGCGCGTCATTCGCCAGCTCCGCGCCGATCCGCTCATGCAGTCGCTCGCTGTAGCCCAGCGGTAGCCGGAAGATGCGATCGTCCGCCGTCAGCACCAGGATGTTGTGCACCGAATCCAGAATTGCCGAGCAGACCTCGCACGTCTCCAGATGCTGCTCGATCGCGTGGCGCTCTTCCGGCGTCACCGTGTCGTCGATGTAATCGGAGATGTAGGGCCACACGTGCTTGCAATCGAGTTTCATGCCCTGCCTCCCAGCCAGGAGAACAAGCGCCGCCGCTGCGGCAGCTCGCGCTTGAGATATGGAGCCAATTGCTTTTGCAGCATCATGCGCGCGCGAAACAGCCGCACCTTTACCAGGTTCGCCGTGACCCCCAGCGCCTGCGCGATCTCCTCAATCGACATCTCCTCTTTGTCCCGCAGCAGAAAGACCTCGCGATAACTCGGCGGCAACCCCTCGATCGCGCACTCGATCTGCTTTGCAAGCTCCTCGCGCTCCAGCGTCTCGCTGGGAATCTCGCGCCAGTCGGCCACCAGGAAGGGTGTAACGTCCTCGTCCTGTTCCGTGCTATCCAGCGACTCCACCCTCACCCTCGCCGACTTGCGCAGCCGGCTCCGCGCCTCGTTCAGCGCGATCGTCGTCAGCCAGGTGCTGAACTTCGCATCGCCGCGAAAGCTGGCCAGCCCGCGATACGCCTTGATCATCGCCTCCTGGGCCGCATCTTCCGCCTCCGCCGTATCGCGCAGGACCGAGATTGCCGTCATGTATACCACGCGCTCGTACGGCCGGATCAGCGCATGGAAAAGATCGCGCTCCCCTCTCAGGATGCGCGTGATCCACTCCATCTCCTCTGCGAGCGCCTGCACCATGCCGCCTTAGTGTCGCTCCTCCTGCTTCAATGCTGTGTCGAGGATATTGCCTAAAACCTTCGCGCTCTGCTCTCCCGCCTGGTTGTAGACAGGCTTACCGTTGTTGTTCAGCATGTTGTTCAGCACGACCCCCGGCAGCGCATAGGACGCGGCGAAGGAGGCTCGGGTTACAAGCGGCGGAACTTACTTCGCGCCCACCACCTCGATCATTTCCGCGCCGTTTCCTCGCCAGGCCGCTGCTCCCATGTGGGTCAGTTTCTGCGCCGCATCGTCCCAGTGCAAGTGGGTGATCTGATTCTCGCCCTTTTCGTACGCGTAGGTCTTGCCATCGTCGTTGTAGAGCGTGAAATCTGCATTCCCGCTGGGATAGACGCGTATCTTTTCAAGTCGCTGTGGCTGCGACGTACTCTCCACCGGAGCCCCCAGCGGCAGGATGGACCCGGCACGCACAAACAGCGGGATGGTCTCGATCGGCGCGCTCGCCTCGATCCACTGCCCGCCGTGCAGCCGCTCATTCGTCCAGTAGTTGTACCACTCCGTTCCCGCCGGCAGATAGACGCGCTTCGTCGTTGCGCCCTGCTCCGTTACCGGGGCGACCAGCAGATCCGGTCCGAACATATATTCATCGCCCAGCTCGGCCACTGCCGGATCTTTGGGAAAATCCATGAACAGCGCCCGCATGTAGGGCGCGCCGGTTTCATGCGTCATCCAGCCTAGCGAGTAGATATATGGCATCAACTGATAGCGCAGCCGAAGATACTTCTCCAAAATCGGTTCTGCCTGCTTGCCGTACGACCAGACCTCATTGTGATTGCGGCTGCCATGTGTGCGGAAGTTCGGCTGAAAGACGCCGTATTCAAACCACCGCGCATACAGCTCTGGATAATCGTCGTAGTAGCCAACGTTCTCGCGCGCGTCTGAGGGATCGAGCAGCGGCGTATGCAGCGGCACATGGCGATTCGGCAGATACTGCCATCCCCCGATGTCGTTGCCCCAGTACGCAATGCCCGAAGCCGTCACGTCGAGCCCTGTCGGGATCTGCCGCTTCAGCGTGTCCCAGGTGGGAAAGATGTCCGAGGACCAGAACATCGTGCCGTTGCGCTGCGCGCCGAGATACGCATCACGCGAAAGCACCAGCGCGCGCGTCTTCAAATCGCGGCGGAAGCCGTCATAGATAGAAGCCGTATGAAACAGCGGGTACACATTGAAGAACCGCGTGCCCGGTCCGATGGAAAAGTAGCTGCCATTCGGCGGCAGGTCCGGCTCTGTCTCATCCGCCCAGAAGGAGTCGAAGCCCTTCGACACCAGATTGTCGCGGATGATTCCCCAGTACCACCGCGCGGCGTCGGGATTGGTCGTATCAATATCTGATCCTGCCTTGTCGTAGGGCAATCCATTTGTTGGCGTACCGTCGGCCAGATGTTCGAACCAGCCTTTCTTCAAGACGAAATCGTAGTAGCGCGAGCCCTCTGTGAAGCGCGGCCACACGCTGATCATGGTCTGAATGTTCTCGGCGTGCAGCTGCTTGTTCATGGCCGCCGGATCGGGCCACTTCACCGGGTCCAGATCGAATTGGCCCATCTTCGTGTAGTAGAACCAGTCCACCACCAGCACATCGAGCGGCAGATGACGTTCGCGATAGCCCTTCGCCACCGCCAGCAGCTCATCCTGCGTCATGTAACGCTGCTTGCACTGGATGAACCCGTACGCCGCCTTGGGCAGCATCGGCGTAGCGCCGGCCAGCTTGCGATAGCCCTCGTAAATCTCGTCCGTAGTCCGGCCCGCGATCACGAAGAAGGACACGCGGTTGCCAACCTCGGAGATCCACTTCGTCTGCTCGTTGAAGCCCGGCTCGACCATGGTCTTCGACGGGTTGTCCCAGATCAGTCCATAACCCTTATTCGTAACTGCGAAGGGCACACATGAGCTGGGGCCGCCCGCCGCATCGTAATCATGCCAGCATGCTACCGTGTGGCCGCGATGGTCCAGAAACCCATGCTGGTCCTGCCCCAGCCCGTAGTAGTGCTCGTCCGCCGGCGAGACGAAGGTCGCGCCCACCCGGAAGAACGGCTCATCCGCCGGCCGCTTGTCGTAAAGAATGTCCGCGTTGCCATCCTTGTGGTTGGGCACGGACTGCTGCCAGCCCACCATATCCAGCAGCGTCGCGCCCTCCGACGTCGCGATGCGGATGTGCGCCCCCGGCGTCGATCCGATGAAGAACTTCCTGATGTCCGATTGTGTCGTGTTTTGTGTCGTGTTTTGTGGCGCGTTCGGATTGCCGCCGTGGTGACTGGCGTCGAGTGTCACCACCAGCCTCGACGAACGATAGCTATCGCCATGCTCGTCCGTCGTGTGCGTCCACCCATCGCTATCCGGCTTGGCGACGAAGCCATAGCCTGGCGCGGCCACCGCGGGATCATGCTGCATGCTGAGCGTCACCCGGATGATATTCGGTGCATACGGCTCGAACATCACTGTGCTTCCATTGTGCTCCATGACCACCGGGCCCACATTTGGGCCCTGTTGCGCTCGGAGCGGCGCGAGCCACACCGCCGCCATTGCCGTAGATAGCAGGATGCGAACGACCAGTCGGAAGGATGAACGGAAGTCCATCAGGGACCGCCTCCAAGGTTGCCGCCGCGCCCGCACAAGCGCACAGGCCGGCTTTTGAGAAAACGTTAGCCGAATCAGAGTAAGCCACGGCTCCCGATTCATCCCAGAGACTCATCCCGGAGACTCGTCTCAGAGTCACCCAGAAGCGTGCGCCAAAATTGCCCCCCAAGTCCCCGCAGCCCTAGTCCCGGCAGCCACAAGTCCCGGCAGCCCCGAGTCCCCGCAGCCCTGAGTCCTCGCGAACCTGACTTGCGGCCAGCTACCGCCAACCCAGCCATTTCTCCTTCGGCGCAGATACAATACCTCTACGCTCCGTTTCGTAGGCTCCGTTTCGGTAGTGCGTTTACTCCGTCTCGGGTCAACGAGGGAATCAACGAGGGATTTGGATTTGCAGTCAGCTTTGCGCAGTACCCTGTCGTCTTCGCGCCGGTCCTTCCGCGTGCTTCCGGTTGCCGCTGCCGTTCTCGCACTCGCGTCTGCCGCCTTCGGCCAGTCTGCTAAGACTGTCGCCACTACCACAACCCTGACCGCGGCACCAGCCAGCGACGCCTCCGGAAAAACCGTCTTCACCGTCCACGTTTCGCCCGCACCGCAATCGGCAGAGACCCGCGGCAGCGTTACCTTCCTCGCGACCGATAGCAGCGACGCGAGTAGTAACGGCGCCAGCGACAGCCAGCCCCGCTCGCTTGGCTCCGCATTCGTCGCGCCGGATGGCACCGCCACCCTTACCGTCTCCACCCTGCCCGCAGATGTGCATAGTGTGCGCGCCGTGTACAGCGGTACGGAAAGCTCCGCCACGTCCACTTCCGCCGCGACGGGTGTGACCGCGGAGGTCGCGCCGCCGGATTTCTCCGTCTCCGCTGCGCCGGCCACGCTCAATCTCGATGCCGGTGCCCAGGGCACGATCGCCGTCACGATCGCGCCCACGCCAGGCTTCAATAACTACGTTGCCCTGTCCTGCGCCGGCCTGCCCCTCTTCACCTCGTGCAGCTTCCTGCCCTCGAACGTCAACGTCACCACCCAGAACGGCCTCAGCACCATGACGCTGAACACCACAGCGCCCTCGGGCAAGACCTCGTTGCTGGGGCGCGACAGCGGCTTCATTTACTGCTTCCTGCTGCCCGGCGCACTGGGCCTTCTGGGGCTTGGCTTCAGCCGCCACCGCGGCTTGCGCATGCTGGCCATGCTCTGCGTCGTCGGCAGCCTGGTGGGCGGCGCAAGCTCCTGTGCGCAGCGCTACCGCTATCTCAACTTCGGTCCAACGCCCAATCCCGGCACACCCGCCGGCGAGAGCATCATCCGCATCTACGGCACCGCGGTGAACGGCGCGCTGTCCACCTCGAAGTGTTTCCAGGTCACGCTCAACATGACCTCCACCAATACTTCCGGCTCCGCAGGCAACAATCTCACGCCCTGCACGTAGCCACAGCATCCGTCGCCGCCTGCTGGATCGCCGGATCGTCGCCAAAGCCGGCCAGCCAGCGCACCTCCTGCTCGCGCCGAAACCAGGTGAGCTGCCGCTTCGCATAGTTGCGATGCCCGCGCTGCGCTGCCTCGATCGCCTGCGCCTCCGTTAGTTCACCCGACAGAAACTGCCGCGCCTGCCGATATCCCAGCGCGTCGAACACGCGCCGCTCGCCGCCATACTTTGCGATCAGCGCCTCGGTCTCGGCCACCAGTCCTCGCTCAAACATCGCCGCCGCCCGCGCATCGATCCGGTGGTAAAGCGCCGCACGCTCCGGCACGAGCCCTATGCGCAGAATGCGATAGCCAGTCAGCGGCTGCGCGCCTGCCGTCCACGCTTCCGTGATCGGCCGCCGCGCCTCGAGCGATACCTCGATGGCGCGGATCAGCTTCGGCGTATCGTTCGCATGAATGCGTTCTGCCGCTGAGGGATCCAATCGCCTGAGGACGCGCGATAGCCAATCGCTTTTGTGTCGCAATCCCGACCGCCGCAGCCGCGCTCGCAGCAGCTCGGACCGTTGCGGCCCATCAAACAATCCTTCCAGCAGCGCCCGCAGGTAGAGCCCCGTCCCGCCGGTCACGATCGGCAGCCGCCCTCGCGCGGCAATGGCAGCAATCGCCGCACGTCCGTCACGCTCATAATCACCCGCGCTGTAATCGTGCTCCGGTGAGACGATGTCGATGCAGTGATGCGGGACCAGCGCCCGCTCTGCCGCGCTCGGCTTCGCCGTGCCGATCTCCAATTCGCGATACACCGCGACCGAATCGCAACTGACGATTTCGCCGTTAAATTTTTCAGCAAGCGCTAGCGATAGGGCCGTCTTGCCGCTCGCCGTCGGACCCAGCAGCACCACCAGCAGCGGCAGATCGTCTACCACCGCCACCAGCCGCGGGGAAACATGTCACCGTGATGGGCGCGCACCAGCGCAACAGCCAGCACCGCCAGCGCCAACAGCAGCAGTCCGGCAATCTGTCGCTGTCGCAGTTGCACATCGCGCGATTTCCCAGGGCGCGGCTCATCCAGCATGGCTGCATTCCATCACGCGATCCGCTTACTTGTCTTCGGGAATGTTGTAGTAGAAGCCGAAGCGCAGCGCCAGGTACGGACCCTTGAAGTCCTTGGGCAGCGGCGGGTAGGGCGATGCGCCGGTGATGCCGCCCCACGCGGCGCGGTCCAGCGCCACATCGCCGGAAGGAAACCTCAGCACCATCTCCTTCACACTGCCATCCGGATTGATGCGGAACTCGATGCCCACCTTGCCCTGCTTGTCCAGCGGCGGACGCGCCGACTCCGGAATCAACGGAATCCATGAGCGATACGTTGCCGCAATCACGCGCTGCATGTAGGGGCCAAAGTCCACCCCCATCGTGTCGCTCAGAATTTCCACGTTGCCGTTGAGCCCCGGATGCTGCGGCGTACGTCCCGCGCCGTAGTCGCCGCTTTGCACCTGCGGTGTGGCGGCGCCGCGCGCAGCCTGATTGATCGTCTCGCCTGCCGACAAGCCGGTGTTGAAGTTCGGCTGGGTCGGCGCAGGCTTCGGCTCAGGCGGCGGAGCAGGCGTCACGCCTTGTGGCTGCGGCTGTAACGGCTGCGAAGGCGCAGGCTTCGGTTGGGCCGGTGCGGGCTGCTGCTGCGGTTGTGGCGCGGCCTGTTGCGGCATGGGCGGCTGCTGCGGCTCCGGTCGCGGAGCCGGTGGTCCTCCGGCGCGCCGCATTGCCTGCAACTGCTCCAGCGTCTTCTTGTCCAGTGTCGGATGCGCCGACTGGGCGATGCGGTTCTTGTCCGAAAGCGCCTGCGGGTTTTTGGGCCGGATATTTTTGAGCGCATCCGGCGGCAGGCTCATGTAGGTCATTTCTTTTTTCTGCCGGTCCGTCAACACGTCGAACGGGCTGACGACCTTCGGCTGGTGCAGAATGTAGCGCGGCCCGAACAGAATGAAGAGAAAAATAAGCACGTGCGCCAGCAGCGAGATGTAGATCCCCTCGCGCACGCGCGACCGTGACCGCTCGTCCTCCAGGTTGTCGATGAGGTGCAGCAGCTCATCGGCTTCCATACCCTCGTAGCGAGTGGAGGATTTTCGGCGAAATCTGGGACCGGCTGGCGGCTCGGGAGGCGCGCTCTGCGGTGGTGGAACTTCTGTAATCGCCATGCTCTCTATGGAGGCCGGACGCGGTCTCTCACCTGGATGGCCCGCCAGGAAACCGCATTGCCGTTCGAATATTGTCTCATTCTTCGCCGCAATGGGTCCCGGCATCCTTTTGTCCCGTCATACGTAACAAGGCTTCCTTTGCAACGCGTTTCCCGACTGCCCCGGGCCGAGTATCCAATCGGGGCGGAAACGGAATTCCCGCTCGCGGCCGCCATGCCCAGGCGTATGCTGTGCCACGGGTTCCTGCAACAATGAAAGAGGAAGGACACCCAAACGGCCATGCCCAGCATCCTCGGCACATCCCGATCGGCATCCCAGCGCAAGCCGGGCACAATGCCCCACAGTCCGCGTCCCGGCGTCCATAAGGGCAGCGAGTCGGTTGACGATTATCTGAAGGCCATCTTCGCCCTGGGTGGCGCCGAAGGCCGCCGCGTCGGCTCGACGGCACTTGCCGATCGCCTGCAGGTGGCGCCTGCATCCATCACCAACATGCTGCAAAAGCTCGCCGCCGCGCAGAACCCATTCGTCGAATACGAACGCCATCGCGGCGTCAGTCTCTCCGCCGCCGGCCGCCGCCGCGCACTCGAGATCGTCCGCCACCACCGGCTTATCGAAACCTTCCTCCACCGCATGCTCGACTACAAAGTCGACGAGCTGCACGACGAAGCCGAGCGCCTGGAGCACTTCATCTCGGAACGCTTCGAAGCCCGCATCGCCGCCCAGCTAGGCCATCCCGAACGCGACCCCCACGGCGCCTGCATCCCAGCGCTGGACGGCACCATGCCCGCCGGCCATCGAGTCACCTGCAACTGCCCGGAATAGCTAGCGGCTAGTTTCGTGCAGGACAGCCACTTCGCGAAGCATCCTGGAAGTGGACATCAAAGCGGACATATAAGCGGTCATATAGTAGTTTTATATTTGGCTATATCATTGCTATAATTGCACTTAATTAACAATTCAAAGCGGACATTAAAGTGGACATAGAAGCGGACATAAAAGTGTCTGATAGAGGCGAATCCACATCCGAAATGGAACCCCTTCTGATCGGCGAGAGTTCCCGTCAGCGGGGACCATTGACAGACCTGGCGCTCGACCTCGCTCAAAAATCCGCTGGATTTCGACGCAGCCTGCCACCCGGTTTGCTGGCCAATCTCTCCAGCCTCGTTCGGGCGATGAACTGTTACTACTCGAATCTCATCGAAGGCCATAACACGCACCCGGTGGATATCGAACGAGCGCTCAGAAATGATTACAGTCGGGACACGCGAAAACGGGATTTGCAACTCGAAGCAACAGCCCACATCGCAGTCCAGAAGTGGATCGATGAAGGCGGTCTCAAAACGATCCGCCCTTTTAGTTTCGAGGGAGTCTGTGAAATCCATCGGCGATTCTGTGCGCTGCTTCCCGAAGATCTTCTCTGGGTGGAAGATCCGGAGACCAAGGAGCGTCAGCGGGTCGTACCCGGAGAACTGCGAACGGGCGACGTTCGAGTCGGCAATCACCTTGCCATCAGCCCTGGTGCTGTGCCTCGCTTTCTGAGGCGCTTAGCAGAGGTGTACGGCAATATTGGAAGAACCGATTCGGTCCTTGCCGTCGCTGCAGCGCATCATCGGCTCTTGTGGGTCCATCCATTCCTCGATGGCAATGGCCGCGTCACCCGGCTGATGTCCCACGCTATGCTGCTCGAAACGCTCGATACCGGCGCTCTGTGGTCGGTTGCACGCGGATTGGCGCGCAACGAAGCGACATACAAACAGCTTCTCGCCAATTGCGATCGCCCCCGGCGCAACGATCTCGATGGGCGCGGAAATCTCAGCGAAGAAGCTCTGGCCGAATTCACCCGGTTCTTCCTCACGGTTTCCATCGATCAGGTCACCTTCATGGAGACGCTGGTGCAACCCGATCGTCTGCGAGCCCGTATTCTGCTGTGGGCGGAAGAAGAGATTCAGCTCGGCACGCTGCCCCCGAAATCGGGAAACATTCTTGAGGCGGTTCTCTATCGTGGCGAATTGCCGCGTGGCGATGCCGCCGCCGTTGTTGGCACAACCGGGCGTCAGGCGCGCCGGATCGTCTCTTCGCTACTGGAACGCGGAGTCCTTGAATCGGAGACCCCGTATGCGCCGCTGCGGCTCATATTTCCAGCAGCCCTGGCCCATCGCTGGATGCCGGGGTTATTTCCGGAGAAACCCGACTAGAGTGAGGTTTCGGATCCTAGAGCCCAGCGGATATATAACGTCACTATGGTCCGGGTGTAAGCCCGTGCTTCACGCAGTACCGGCAAATAGGTGATCTACCAGTCACACAGTCACACTCGTACCGTTGGGAATGTCTCCCGGAAAGAGAAATGGACCATGCCGTCGAAATCGCAGCCGGAAGTGCGCATCCGTCCCGCCTCACCAGAGGACACCGCCGCTTGCGCCCAGATCTGTTATCAGGCCTTCTCCACCATCAACGCGGCGCATAACTTCCCCAGCGATGTGCCCAGGCCGGAGGCGGCCGTCGGCCTGCTTTCACAGATATTTTCCACTCCCGGCATGTACTGTGTTGTGGCAGAAATCGAAGGCCGCATCGTAGGCAGCAATGTGCTCGACGAGCGCTCGATCATTGCCGGGGTCGGTCCGATAACCGTCGATCCAGGCGCGCAAAACTGCGGCGTCGGCCGCAAGTTGATGCAGGCGGTTTTGGATCGGGCAGAGGAGAGCCACGCTGCCGGTGTCCGGCTGGTGCAGGCTGCCTTTCACAATCGTTCGCTCTCGCTCTATACCAGCCTCGGCTTCGATGTACGGGAGCCTCTGTCCTGTATCCAGGGGCGTCCGCGCCAGCGCAATGTTTCCGGATGCACGGTTCGACCGGCCCATCCAAACGACGTCGAGGCGTGCAACACACTGTCCCGGCAGGTGCATGGATTCGATCGCGGCAAGGAACTGGAGCAGGCCATCCCGCAGAATACGGCGCTTGTCGCGGAGCGCGGCGGTCGCATCACGGGGTACGCCAGCTCATTGGCGTTCTTCGGCCACGCAACCGCAGAAACCAATCCAGACCTGCAGGCGCTGATCGCTTCGGCGGAATCCTTCGGCGGCCCCGGCATCCTGGTGCCGGCCCGGAACACCGCTCTGCTGCGCTGGTGCCTGGCAAACGATCTACGCGTCGTCCAGCCGATGACGTTGATGAGCATCGGCCTCTACAACGAGCCCGCGGGCGTTTCATTGCCTTCCATCAGCTTCTGAGCCCGCCGCGTTTGAATCTTCTGAAGAACGAAAGGAGTCCGATTCTGCGAAGCTCTGCAGATTCGGACTCCCGTTTTTTTATTCACTAAGAAAGCGCGTTACGAGTTCTTGAGCGATGCCATATCGATCGAGAAGCGATACTTGACGTCCGCCTTCAGCAGTCGTTCGTAGGCCTCGTTGACCTTCTGGATGGGGATGACTTCAACGTCCGCGGTGATGCTGTGCTTGCCGCAGAAGTCGAGCATCTCCTGCGTCTCCGCGATCCCGCCGATGAGCGAACCGGAAAGGCTCCTGCGGGCGAAAATCAGGGTGAATGAGGACACGGGGAACGGCTTCTCCGGCGCGCCTACCAGGCAAAGGTTGCCGTCGCGCCGCAGGAGGTTGAGCAGGGCGTTGATGTCGTGCGGGGAGGAAACCGCGTCGAGGATGAAGTCGAAGCTGCCCGCATGCTTCGCCATCTCGTTGGCGTCGCGCGAGATAACCACCTCATCGGCCCCGAGCCGGAGAGCATCGTCCTTCTTGTTCGGCGAGGTCGTGAAGAGGACAACGTGCGCCCCCAGAGCGTGGGCGAACTTGACGCCCATGTGTCCCAGGCCGCCGAGCCCGACAATGCCGACCTTCTTGCCCTTCGTGACACCCCAGTGGTGGAGAGGCGAAAAAGTAGTGATGCCGGCGCAGAGCAAAGGAGCGGCCCCGGCA
>DATBCB010000029.1:0-3084 GCA_036270675.1 Acidobacteriaceae bacterium
ACCTCCACGAACTCGACCAGCGCATACCCGTTCATCAATGTGGGCAATGGACAACTGGTATCGATCGGAGAGCCGCCGTTCGGTGCGCCGACGGTGTTCAACTTCTTCCCACCGGACTATGTTGCGCCCCAGACCGCGATCAACGCGCCGGAGTTTGCGCTCGAGAACACGGGCTCGATTATCCCGCTGGCGAATGCGGCGACCTACATCATGCACAACAGCGGGAGCGGTTTGCAGGTGGACTACGGCGCGACGAGCCAGATCGGCGGCAGAGCGTCGAACCCGGGCGACCTGGCGGATTATCTGGGCATGATCTTCATGCACAGCCAGATGCCCTCGGACTTGCGGTCGGCGATTGTCGAAAACGTTTCAGCGATTCCGGCGAGCAATCCTTCGGCGCGTGCCAGCGTGGCGGCTTACCTGGTGGTCACGTCGCCGGAATACAAGATCATGCATTGATATTTTCTGCGAGCAGAGCCGCAGTGGGACTGGAGTGAGGAATGAGAACGAGTCGACGGAGTTTTCTGAGTTATGCAGCGATGGCGGCGGGCGGCAGTGCACTGGGGCTGAGGCCCTTTGGCGCGATGAACGCGTTGGCGCAGACGACATCGGATTACCGGGCGCTGGTGTGCGTGTTTCTGTTTGGCGGCAATGATTCGAACAACATGCTGGTGCCGTTCGATACGACCGGCTATGGGAACTATGCGAGCCTGCGGGGACCTGTGGCGTTGTCTCGGAGTGCGCTGCGGCAGCTGTCGCCGACGCCGAACTTCGCGGTGCATCCGAACCTGCCTGAGGTGCAGGGGCTGTACAACAGCGGCAAGCTGGCGTTTCTGACGAACGTGGGCACGCTGATCCAGCCGACGACGCAGGCGCAGTATCTGGCGAACCACGGGGCGCGGCCGAGCAATCTGTTTTCGCATCCGGACCAGCAACTGGAGTGGCAGAACCAGGCCATCAGCGGAAGGACGCGGAGCGGATGGGCGGGCAGAATCGCGGACCGGTTGAACGTGCAGTACAACAGCGGCGCGCAGGTCCCGATGATCTGCTCGCTCGATGGAGACACGATCTTCTGCAATGGCGAGTCGACACAGCCTATAGCGCTGGGCAGCCAAGGCGCGGTGCCACCGTACTGCGCGGACGGACAGTATTGCGCGTCGCGGCTGCAGACCGCCCAGCAACTGGCGACGTTGAGCTCCGGCGTGGCGCTGGTGCAGGCGGACAATGACATCACGTCCAATGCGTATCGCTACAACACCGTGCTGACCGATGCCATGAGCTCTGCCGGAGGGTTGCAGACCGCCTTTCCTACCGGGGGAGGCAATCCGTTTGGATCGCAACTGAAGCAGGTGGCGCAACTGATGCAGGTGCATTCCGCGCTGGGGGTAAAGCGACAGATCTTTTTCGTGGGCGGCGGCGATTTTGACACCCACGGCAGCCAGCTTTCCATCCAGGCTGCGCTATTGTCGCAACTGAGTCCGGCACTGAGCGCGTTCTACAGCGCAACCGAAGAGCTGGGGCTGGCGAGCCAGGTGACGACGTTTACCTGCTCGGATTTTTCGCGGGCCTTCCAGCCCAATTCGGCCAACGGCAGCGATCATGCGTGGGGCGGCCACCATATCGTCATGGGCGGCGCGGTGCAGGGCGGCCGGATGTATGGGACCTTCCCGACACTGGCGCTGGGCGGCCCGGATGATTCGGGCAAGAACGGTCGCTGGATTCCAACGACGTCGTCTTCGCAGTATGCGGCGACCCTGGCGCAGTGGTTTGGCGTGGCGACGGATGACCTGTCGTATGTGCTGCCGAGTTTGCGGAATTTCTCGCAGTCGAATCTGGGCTTTCTCGGCTGACGCCTGGGGCTTCCTGGGCTGACGCCTGGGGATTCCTGGGCTGACGCGGGACTTCCAGGTTGAATCAGTGATGCAGCACCTGCTGTGCGGCACGCAGGCCGGAGCGCAGTGCTCCGTGGACGGTGCCCCAGTGGCCGGTGACGTCGGTGTGCTCGCCGGCGAAGAAGAGGGTGTTGTTTACCGGCTCGGCCATGATGGCGGAACAATGGGCGGCGCCGGCGGGCGCATAGCTGTACGCGCCGAGCGTCCAGGGATCGCTTTGCCAATCGTGCATATGCCAGTTACGTAATTCGGCGTCCAGCGACTGCTGCGCGAGCGAGAAGATGCGCTCGAGCGAACGCAGAGCCTGATTGAGAAATTGGTCGGGGCTTGGCACTGCGTCGGCCCTGGGACCGCCTGCCCATGCGACTAGCATGGGAGCATCGCCGGGATGCCGGGTCCAGAAAGCGGTACGGGTCATGCCGGAGGTAAACAGAAAACTTATGCCTGGCATCTTCGCGTTCCAGAACGGGGTGCGGAAGGTCAGCACCAGGCGGCGGACGGAGCCGGCCTCCATGCGGTCTGCCGCGGCAAGGATGCGGGATGGCGCAGGGTCGAAGCGAACGCTGTGCGCCTTCAGTACACCCAGCGGCAGGGTGAGGATGGCCTTCGGTGCGACGTAGGTGGCTTGTTCGCCGGAGCCGGTTTGCGCTGGGAGTGTACTTGTCGGCGTCCTTGCGGACACGGTGACTGCGCCGGGCTTCCACTCGAGCGCAGTGACGGCCGAGCGTAGAAGGATTCTGGCGCCCTGCTGTTCCGCGCGCTGGGCGAGATACTTTGCAACAAGATCGTAACCGCCGGTGGAGCGTGAGGACTGGTCGCCATCGATCTCCTCCTCTTCTGCCTGCTGCTGGCGGGCAAGGGCAGCGATGCCGATGCGGCGCGCGTCGGCGGCGTTGAAGCCTTCGACGAAGGAGCGGGCGCGCTCTGCGATGTCTGCGCTGGGCCGGCGGCGCGCGAGAAAGTCCGCGAAGCTCATGTCGCCTTCGCGGCGCGCGACACCTGCGAGCTCGTCGAGAAGCTCGAATGCTTCGTCCTCCGGACAGGCGCGCAGCTCACCATGGTCAAAGCAAGCGTTCACGCCGGTGATCTTCTGGAGCGGCGCCTGTGCGTCGTGAAAAAGCTGGAGTAGTTCGGGCGGGCGGCCATGGACGAACTCGGCGCCGAGTTCTACAGGAGCTTCGATCTCAGAAGG
>DATBCB010000030.1:0-4642 GCA_036270675.1 Acidobacteriaceae bacterium
CGCAGGACGACGACTCGCTTGTTTCCATAGGGCCACGCACCGAGAGTCAGAACCGTTTCGAAGGTGTTGCGGCCCATCACAATGGTATCGACGCTTGCGATGAATTCGTCGTAGCCGTGGGGCTCGCCGCCGTCCGGTGGCAAGAAGTCGAAGCTGCCATTCGGTCGCGCAATGAAACCATCGAGGCTGGTGCCGACAAATACGGATAGCATCATTTTTGTACTCCTGGTTTGGATAGTTTTATGAAGGCGGCCCGTCCCCGGACTTTCCAATGGAATATTCCGGCCCGAACGGGGTTCTTACAGCAAGTTATCGCAAAGGCGCCCTGCGACTGCATTCTGCGTTACAGTAGTGGGTTGCGCCTGGTCGGCCCGGCTCGCTTGTGGAGCCTATCTTCTGTAGAGGTACCTATGACATTGTTGCCACTCCCCCTGCGTCGTCCGGCTGCCCGGCTGGCCGGTGCTGCCGCTATGCTTTTGCTGTTTGCCGCTCCTGCGCTTGTCGCGCAGCGCCTGCCTACGAATGTGCGGCCGGAGCACTACACGCTGCACCTGACGCCTGACCTGGACAAGGCAACGTTCAGCGGTGAAGAGACGATCGACGTGACGCTGGCGCAGCCGGCCGATTCGATCACGCTGAATGCGCTGGAGCTTCAGTTCCAGTCGGTTACGGCGAGCAGGGGGACGGCAAGCGGGGGCAAGCACGAGCTGAAGGCGGATGTGTCGCTGGACACGGCGAAGCAGCAGGCGACGTTCGCGTTTCCGGGCACGCTGCCCGCCGGGCCGGTGAAGCTGAAGATTGCGTATACCGGGATCCTGAACGACAAGCTGCGCGGTTTCTACCTGTCGAAGGCAGGCGGACGCCGCTATGCGGTGACGCAGTTTGAATCGACGGATGCGCGACGCGCGTTTCCATCATTCGATGAGCCGGACTTCAAAGCGACCTTCGATGTCACCATCGTTGCTCCGAAGGACGACATGGTGATCTCGAATACAAATGTGATTTCGGATACGGCGGGGCCGGCGGTGGGCGAGCACACGGTCGAGTTTGCGCGCACGCCGAAGATGTCCACCTATCTGATGGCGTTCCTGATCGGCGACTTCAAGTGCATGGAAGGCTCGAGCGATGGTGTGCCGATTCGCGCGTGCGCTACGCCGGAGCGGCTGGAGTATACGCATTTAGCGCTGACCGCGGCAGAGTACATCCTGCACTACTACGACACGTATTTCGGGATCAAGTATCCGATGCCCAAGCTGGACATGATCGGCATTCCGGATTTTGAGGCGGGAGCGATGGAGAACTTTGGCGCCATCACCTATCGCGAGTCGGACATGCTGGTGGACGAGAAGAATGCGCCGGTAAGGGCGAAGGCGGAAGTGGCTTCGGTGGTCGCACACGAGATGGCGCACCAATGGTTTGGCGACATGGTGACGATGAAGTGGTGGGACAACATCTGGCTGAATGAGGGTTTTGCTACCTGGATGTCGAACAAGCCGCTGGAGGCGTGGAAGCCGGAGTGGCATATCGACGAACAGGTGGCCAGCGACATGAACGGCGCGATGAATCTGGATGCGCAGAAGGTGACGCGCACGATTCGCGCGGAGGCGAATACGCCGGACGAGATCAACGAGATGTTCGACGGCATCACGTATGAGAAGGGCAGCTCGATCCTGCACATGGTGGAGAGCTACCTGGGCGAGGAGACCTTCCGCCAGGGTGTGCACAACTACCTGCAGACGCACATGTACGGCAACGCGACGGCGGAAGACTTCTGGAATGCGCAGACGGCCAACAGCCACAAGCCCGTCGACAAGATCATGGAGAGTTTCATCACCGAACCGGGCGTGCCGCTGCTGACCTTCGGCAAGGTAGCGAATGGGCAGGTCGAGGTGACGCAGAGCCGCTTCTTTCTGAATCCGAAGACCGCGCCGGAGCAAGCGGGCGACCAGGTGTGGACGGTTCCTGTGTGCTTCAAGACCGAGGGCACGAAGCGCGATTGCGAGCTGCTGACGAGCCAGCATGGCACGCTGAAGGTGCCTGAGGCGGCGCTGTTCTACGCAGACGGTGGCGCGGCGGGCTATTACCGTTCCGCGTACACGCCTGCCGACTATGAGGCGCTGCTGTCGCGCGTGACCAGCCTGACCGCCCCGGAGCGGATCAACGTGGTGGACGATGAGCTGGCGCTGATGCGCGCGGGCAAGAGCAAGGCGGGAGATTTCCTGTCACTGGCGGCGAGCTTGAAGAACGATGACAGCGCTGCTGTGACGCAGAACGTGGTCGCCGGTGTCAACACGCTGTGGGCGCGGGTGGCGGCAACGGATGCGGATCGCAAGGAGCTTTCGGCGTGGGTGGTTTCGACATACGCGCCGCGACTGACGAACCTGGGCGAGCCGCAGGAGAGCGACACGCCGGAACGGCAGGAACTACGGGCGGAGCTATTCGGGTTGGTGGGCGGTATTGGCCAGGACCCGAAGGTCATTGCCGAGAGCAAGCAACTCACCCAGGCATTCCTTGCCGATCCGGGCAAAGGGAACGCCACGCTGGCGCGCGCTGCGGCAGAGGTTGCGGCTACGAACGGCGATGCGGCAATCTTCGATCTGCTGCAGAAGACGGCAGAGACATCGAAGGACCCAGGCATCGCCAATGGCGCGCTGCACGACCTGGCGCGGTTCAAAGATCCGGAGCTGACGCGGCGCGCGCTGGAATATGCGACTTCGGGCAAGGTGCGGAATCAGGACTCAATATCCCTGTTCTCGATGGCGCTGCGAAACCCTGATACGCAGGACACTGCGTGGAAATATATCGAGGACAACTGGGCAAGGGTGAAGGCGCAGTTCACGATGTTCACGGGCGGCTCGCTGGTAGGTTCGACCGGCGCCTTCTGCACGGCGGAGCGGCGCGACCAGGTGAAGGATTTCTTCACCACGCACAAGGTGGCGGCGTCGGCGAACGCCCTGACGCGATCGCAGAACTCCATCAACGATTGCGTGGATTTGCGTGCGGAGCAGAGCGGAAACCTGCAGCAGTGGCTCAGCTCCAGTGCGGTGGGGCAGATGTAGGCACGTAGCAGGTCGACGTTCCGGCTGGCCTGAAGTGTTCCTTCATGCCAGCCTTTGTCTTTAGTGGGGAGGACCGACTGCCTCCACTTCTTGTTCTTCCTTCTTCTCGGATCTGCGGCGGGTGCGCCAGAAGTCTTCCTGGGTGCGTGCGCGTTCGGCGCCGTAGAACTCCGGGTAGCGCTGGTGTGCCAGTGCCATGGGCATCTCTTCCACCTGGGTGACTTCGAGATGCTTCACCTGATGCCAGGGATAGGTGAAGCGGCCGTGGAGAAGAAAGCCGGATTCAGACCAGCTCTCGATGAGTGACTCAACCTCGCTTTTTACATCCAGCTCATGCTTGATGGGTAGCAGGTCAAAGGATTCGCCGCTGACCAGGTGCGCGCGCAGGTGCGCAATGAGCAGCACCTGCGGTTCGTTGTTGTCTGTTGCATCGGATTCGTTCGCCACGCGTGTCTCCTGTCACCTTTCTGGTTAGGATGCGGCGAAGCGTCAGCCGAGGCCGAGGATGCGGTTTAGAGTTTGCTGGCTGATATCGGTGGCGGCGAAGTCGTCGAAGGCCGTTTCGGTGACGCGGATGATGTGGTCGCGAATGAATGCGGCGCCTTCGCGGGCGCCGTCTTCGGCGTTCTTGAGGCAGCACTCCCACTCAAGGACGGCCCAGCCGGCGAAGTCCCACTGGGCGAGCTTGGAGAAGATGGTGCGGAAATCGACCTGGCCGTCGCCGAGCGAGCGGAAGCGGCCGGCGCGATCGATCCAGGGCTGATAGCCGCCATAGACACCTTGGCGGCCGGTGGGGCGGAACTCGGCGTCCTTGACGTGAAACATGCGGATGCGTTCGCGGTAGATATCGAGGAAGGCGAGGTAATCGAGCTGCTGGAGTACGAAGTGGCTGGGATCGTAGAGGATGTGGCAGCGCGGATGGTTGTGGAGCCGCGCGAGAAAGATCTCGAAGGTGACGCCATCGTGCAGGTCTTCGCCGGGGTGCAACTCGAAGCAGAGGTTGACGCCTTGCTCGTCGTAGAGATCGAGGATGGGCTGCCAGCGGCGCGCGCTCGGTGAATGCGGTGTCGATGAGGCCGGCGGGACGCTGCGGCCAGGGATAGAGATAGGGCCAGGAGAGCGCGCCGGAGAAGGTGCCGACTTCGGTGAGGCCGAGGCGGCGCGAGGCCCGCGCGGCAAGCTGGAGCTGCGCGATGGCCCACGCGGTGCGCGCGCTTTTGTTGCCGCGGACTGCTGGCGGAGCGAAGGAGTCGAGCAGATCGTCGTAGGCGGGGTGCGCGGCGACAAGCTGGCCGAGCACGTGCGCCGACAGCTCGGAGGCGACGAGGCCGTGTTCGGCGAGTGTGCCGGTGAGTTCGTCGCAGTAGGTCTGACTCTCGGCGGCACGAGCGAGATCGATGAGGCGCGTGTCCCACGCGGGGATCTGCAGGGCGCGAAAGCCGAGCTCGGAGGCCCACTTCGCGATTGCGGGAAGCGTGTCGAAGGGCGGCGCATCGTTGCTGAACTGCGCGAGATGGATCGATGGCCCCTGCAGAGTTTTCATGGATGCGCGCGACTCCTCCAGGTAGATTGCGGCTCTGTAC
>DATBCB010000031.1:0-2185 GCA_036270675.1 Acidobacteriaceae bacterium
AGATACAAACTCCAATGTCCAAGCGAATCTGTGGTCGCACTCGCTGTCTCGTCAGCATCGCCATTCGCACTGCGCAGCGTCGCGGTCACGCGCTCGCCCACGTCCCCCCAGCCCCACGCATGAATCGGGCGATCGCGCTGAATGACACCGTGGTCGCTCCACAGCTTCGGCAAGCGAACCGCGGCGGAGGCGGTGAGGGAGAGCAGCAGCAGTGCAGAGAAAAATAGAGCGCGCGAGAACCGTGGAAGCGTCATCGGTCTCCCAAGATGCCACAAATTCCCGCGCGAGGAAACCGGTTACAGCCTTGTCCAGTGTGGTGACTCGTCGGTTCGCTGAATGAATTTGTCATGCTGAACGTAGCCGAATGTGGAGTGAGGAGCCTACCCTGAGCCTGTCGAAGGGACCTGCTATATCTTCCGTTCAGCGTCGGCCGTTCAGGACCGGCCATTCAGGATCGGCGCGAAGCGCCGCTCAACCAATGCCCGCGCGCCGAGCCTCTGAGCCACCAAAGTAGCTAGCGGTCGTCGCCGTCGGTGCGCGGATGAGCCGCTGCTGCAGCAGTTGGCGTCCCGACGGCGTTGTTCCTGCTCAGCGTTGCAGCACTCGACGGCACGGTGATCGTATTGGCAATTGTAGGATCGTCGCGCAGATGCAGATACAACTCACCGCTGCTCGGACGCGGCACGGCGAGCGTGGGATTGGTATAGCCATCCGGCACCGACATACTGTGCGTGAATTGAGGATCGGACGAAATGGAATCGATCAGAAACAACGAGCTGCCGTTCAGTGTGCACTGGGCATTCGGATCATTTGCCGCAGGCGTCGTCGTGTCGTTGACCGGCGGAGGCGGCCCACTGGCTGCCGTAGTTTGCGGTGCGTCGCTGGCATTGGCGGCGCGTGTTGCCGCTTCTGCCGCCGCCGCTGCCGCCGCGCGGGTTGCGCGTGCGCACTTCACTGAGGCGATGACCGGTACGCGCACCAGCGTGCCCAGCGGAATCCAGTCGCCCGGTGCGCCGTTCGCATCGACGGCTCGCAGTTGCAGCTTGCCGAAGGCTGATGGCCCAAAGCTCTTCAGCGGATCGAAGCTGCCCAATAATGTGCTCGAGTCCTGCAGCACCAGGCTCCCATCGCTCACTTCCAGGGTCGTATGCAGCGTCTGATCGTCCGACTGCACTTCCACCTTTTCGCCGCGCGAAAAGCCGGGCATCGCAACCGTCTTCAGGACGAAGCTGATCCTGCTGCCCACCGGCAACTCGTTCGGGTCCACCAGGTGAACCAAGTTGCTCGCATCCGGCGCAGTATCCACGCTCTTGCTGGCCAGCATCACCTGCGGCCGATGCTCGCTCACCGTGTTCTCCAGCTCCAGCGTGCGCCCATCCTTCAACTGCACATGCGCCGTTGCCTGTAGGTTCGGCGTTAGCGTCGCTGCGGCCTTCGGGTCTGCGGCCTTCAGCGTCAGCGTGTCCTTGTCGCCGGAGTGCGTCAGCTCTCCCGGCGTGAAGCGCACGTCCTTCAATTCCACGGACGCCACTTCATCCAGCCGCGTGCCCACCAGCGACGCTGTGCTGTCTCCCGCATGGAAGTGCAACGCATCCAGATGTCCCGCCTGAGCGTAAGCCTGGATCGCCACCTGATCCGGCGACTCCAGGCCCCGCTGCCGTACCAGCAGACCCGCATTGCCGGTGGCCGCGCTGGTCATCGGCACCTTCACTTCGAGCTCGTCCGGCTTCACCATCTTGAAGTCGGCCTTGGTCTCCTTGCCGGTCGAGTCGCGCAGTTGAATCTCCGCCACGCACGCGGCGCCGTTGCCGTGCAGGCGCACATCGTCTTCGCGGCCCACCACCAGCGAGTTCGCGTCCGCCTTGTCGAGCCTCCATGTCGTCGGGTGCGGCACGTTCAGGTTGAAGGACGGCCCGTCGAGCCGGTCAAAGCCCCACATCCCCACAATCTTGCCCACGACGTGCGGATCAAGCTTCGCGTCCGATACCGCCGAGGCATCCACCACCAGCCCGCCCTTCGCTGCCACCGCGCGCACTGGCAGATCGATCGATTTGCCCGACTTGCCTTCGACATGCAGCGCCAGGCTGTGCGCCAAGCTGGTCGAGTACACAAGCGGTGCGCCTTCCATCGGCAGCACCACACTTGGCCCCTGCAGGCAACTCACGTCCTTGGGATCGATCGCGTG
>DATBCB010000032.1:0-1567 GCA_036270675.1 Acidobacteriaceae bacterium
ACTTCGCAGCGGGCTGCGCGGGGATTCGCGAGAGATCATCGTATCGCTGGTGACGCTGGGAGGAGCGCTGTGCTGGACGCTGGCGTCGGTGATCTCGCGGCGGTCGACGTTTCGCATCAGCGGGATGGCGTCGGCGGGATGGCAGATGGTCTTTGGCGGGTTGTTCAATGTTGGGTTGATGGCGGTGTCGGGCGGCTACCATGGCGCGCGATGGAATGCGCAGGCGTGGGGATCGATCGGGTACCTCGTGATCTTCGGGTCGTTGATTACCTTCACGGCGTATATCTACCTGCTGGACAATGTGGCGGTGTCGAAGGTGGCGACTTACGCGTTCGTGAACCCTGTGATCGCTGTGGTGCTGGGCTCGATTTTTCTGCATGAACGCTTTGTCGCTGTGGAGTATGTCGGGATGGCTGGGATTCTGCTGGCGGTGTTTCTGGTGACGAGCTCCAAGACGAAGAGCGGCAAGCCGACCGTGGTGGATGAGGACCTGGCGATGAGGCAGCAGGCCTAGGCTGCTTCTTTTTACGACATGCCGGTGATTTCACCTTCGGCGTTGACATCGATGCCGAGGGCACGAGAGGCCTTGGGAAGGCCGGGCATCAGCACCATGCTGCCAGAGATCACGACGAGGAAGCCGGCGCCAGCGGAGAGGACGACGTCGCTGATGTGGAGGGTCCAGCCGGTGGGTGCGCCCATCTGTTTGGGATCGTCGGTGAGCGAGTATTGCGTTTTGGCGATGCAGACGGGCAGGTTGCCGTATCCCCATTCTGTGAATCGGGCGAGCTTCTCTTCGGCCCTGGGGCTGAGTTCGACGGAGGCGGCGCCGTAGACCTTTTGCGCGACGGCGGTGATTTTTTCGAGTGGCGTGGCGGAGGAGGCGTAGGTGGTTTGCGGCGCAGGGTTGGGATTGGCGGCGAGGACGCTGACTACTTTTTCGGCGAGTGGGGTTGCGCCGGCCCCGCCTTTGGTGAATGCTTCGGATAGTGCAAAGGCTGCGCCCTGGGCTTCGCAGTATCTTTCGAGGAACTGGAGCTCTTGGTCGGTGTCATTGGGGAAACGGTTGATTGCGACGATGGCCGGGAGGTTGAAGCCGCGCACGATGGCGATGTGTTTTTTGAGATTGGCAAAGCCGGCTTCAAGATCACCTGCGCCCTGGTTGCGGACGGACTGCACCGTGGTGACAAGCACTGCTGCGGCAGGCTTGATGCCGGAGCTGGGCATCACGATGTCCATGTATTTTTCAAAGCCGAGGTCGGAGGCGAAGCCGGTTTCGTTGACGACGTAGTCGGCGAGGCGAAGGCCCATCTGCTGCGAGAGAACCGAGCTGGTGCCGTGGGCGATGTTGGCGAAGGGACCGCAGTGGACCATCGCGGGCGCGCCTTCGGTGGTCTGGACGAGGTTGGGCAGGATAGCTTCGTTGAGTAGAGCCATCATGGAGCCAACCGCGTGGAGGTCTGCGGCGACGACGGGTTTGCCGGCGCGAGTCTGGCCGATGACGATGCGGCCGAGGCGTGCGCGAAGGTCTTCGCGGCTGTCGGCGAGCGTGAGGATGGCCATGATCTCG
>DATBCB010000033.1:0-10969 GCA_036270675.1 Acidobacteriaceae bacterium
GCGTGGACAGCGGACCGCCTAGGGTTCGCATGGCCATAGGCATTCGCCGGGCTGGAGTGTTGCGCTGCATTGTTGAAATGATCGGAAATGGGGGAGGAAAAGTCAAGCTGATCGGCATTGCGCCTCCCTGTGGGCGAACCAGATGTCCTTTCGATCGCGGGGACGGCAACTGACGCCACCACGACTGCACAGCGCGGCTGTCCTGGCCGAAATGAGGAACCGGCTTCAATCCAGACAAGGCTTTGCGATGGAGGCGAAATGTGACAGAGTATCAAGAACCCCACAATTTCCTTTGCGCCGCGATCCCTGTCGCATCCGGTGTGCTGTTTCTGGGGCCGTCTTCGTGTCGTGTTGTCCTGGTCGATGAGTATCCTCTGCCGAACTCCCTGCGTAGTCCGGCGACCCAGACCTCAACCTCTGCTCGAAGGGAGCCGGATGCGTTGTTTGTTGAAGTGCTGCAGTGTGGCGGTGGGCCTGGCATTGCTGCCAGCGTGGGCCCATGCGCAGGCGACGGGTGTGCCGACAGCGGCGGACATTGCCGCGTTGAAGCAGGCAGTGGCGGACGCCAAGATGTCCGCGGACAACACCTGGATGCTGGTGAGCTCGGCCTTGGTGTTGATGATGACCGGCCCCGGCCTGGCGCTCTTCTACAGCGGCCTGGTTCGTAAGAAGAACGTGCTCGGCACCATGATGCAAAGCTTCGCGATGATGGCGATCATTACGGTAACCTGGGCGATCCTCAGCTACAGTCTGGCCTTCGATGCTGGAACGAGCTTCATCGGCGGGCTGCATCATCTGTTTTTGCACGGCGTGGGCACGGCGCCCGACACGGCTTACGCAAGCTTTCCAGCGCAGACTTACATGATCTACCAGATGATGTTTGCCATCATCACGCCGGCGCTGATCACGGGCGCATTCGCGGAGCGCATGAAGTTCAGCGCGATGGTGGTGTTTACGGTGCTGTGGTCGATCTTCGTCTACGATCCGATGGCCCACATGGTGTGGGGGCAGGGCGGCCTGCTGAATGTTTCGGGCGGCAGATTTCCGTGTCTCGATTTTGCCGGCGGCACGGTGGTGCACGTCACGTCCGGAATTTCGGCGCTGATCTGTGCGCTGTACCTCGGCAAACGTGTGGGTTATCCAGCGGAGAAGATGGCGCCGCATTCGGTGGTGTTGAGTTTTATCGGCGCATGCCTGTTGTGGGTGGGCTGGTTCGGGTTCAATGCGGGCTCGGCGCTTTCGTCGGGTCCCCTGGCTACCAGCGCCTTTGTGAATACACATCTTGGTGCGGCGGCTGCGGCGATTGGCTGGATGATCGCGGAATGGATCAGGCAAGGCAAGCCGAGCGCGCTTGGCGGCATCTCCGGCGCAGTTGCCGGACTAGTTGCCATCACGCCGGCGGCGGGTTTTGTGCAGCCGATGTCCGCGCTGGTGATCGGATTGTTGGCGGGCCTGGTCTGCTACACCATGGTGGCGGTCGTGAAACAGCGCCTGGGCTATGACGATTCGCTCGATGCCTTCGGCGTTCATGGCGTTGGGGGCACGCTGGGCGCTCTGCTCACCGGTGTCTTCGCTTCGAGCGTTATCAATCCAGTGTTCAAGGACGCGGCCGGGAACACGCTGCCTGTGGGCGTGATCGAAGGCCACTGGGGGCAGTTGGGCAACCAGATGGTAGGCATCCTGATTGCGGTTGTGCTATCAGGGGTCGGCACCTTTGTTTTGCTGAAGCTGGTCGATCTCGTCATCGGGCTGCGCATGTCGCCAGAGGAGGAGATGGAAGGCATGGACGTGACGCAGCATGGCGAAGAGGGGTACGACTGGGCCTAGTTGTCGACCGTCCGAGGAGCAGGCATGCAGAAGATTGAAGCGATCATCCAGCCGTCGCGGCTGGACGCGGTGAAAGAGGCGCTGATCGAGATCGGCGTGGACGGCATGACGATTCTGGAGGCGCGCGGTCACGGCCGCCAGAAGGGCCACACAGAGTTTTATCGGGGCCGCGAGTACACGGTCGATCTACTGCCGAAGGTGAAGCTCGAACTGGTGGTCCATGATGAGGCGGCGGAGAAGGTGATTCAGGCGATCCTCACCACGGCGCGCACCGGCCATATCGGTGACGGAAAGATCTTTGTGTCGCGCATCGACGAAGCGATCCGTATCCGCAACGATGAGCGTGGCGAGACGGCTCTGTAGTCGTCCGAACGCGCGTAGGAGGTCATGCGATGACCCAGCCGATGATTTCAGTCAGTACCGCGGCGGAGGACTATCGCGCGCAATTCGCCGCACTCGAAGTCTCATTCACACGCAACTGCGACGGTGCGGCCTGCCTGCGCCGGCGCACATCGCTGGTGGACACGCTGGTGACCGGGCTGTGGTCGCTGCTGGGCGGCGACGCGCGTCCGATCGCACTGGTTGCGACCGGCGGCTACGGACGCCGCGAACTCTTCCCCTATTCCGACATCGATCTGATGTTTCTCTGCGCGGATGTGCGGGTGGAGTCCGGGGCGCGCGAGCTGATCCGCGACATGAGCCAGGCGCTGTGGGACATCGGACTGCGCGCCAGCACCGTCACGCGCTGCGTGCGCGAGTGCGATCGCTTCACGGTGGAGAACTTCGAATTCACTTTGTCGCTGCTGGACCGGCGGCTGCTGGGCGGCGAAGGGGCGCCGTACGCGCTGCTGCAGGACAAGGTGCTCCCGGCGGTGATCGCGCGCGAGGCGGATACCATTCAGCGGCTCCTGCAGAAATCGATGTATGACCGGTATGCGCGTTTCGGTGGAACCATCTTTCATCTGGAGCCGAATGTGAAGGACGCGCCCGGCGGACTGCGCGATCATCACACGGCGCAATGGTGTTCCGCATTGACGAGGATTCGCCAGACCAAAGCCTGGCCGCTGAGCGGCGATCTTTCGCCGGATCCAGAGGTGCAGGCGGCGGTCGAATTTATGACGGCGACGCGGTGCTTCCTGCATCTGCGTGGGCACCGTGACGACAACATCCTGAGCTGGCATGCTCAGGATGAAGCCAGCGCGAAGAGCATTGGCCTGGATACCGGCGGCACGGCAGATCCGGCGTACTGGATGCGCACCTATTACCGGCATGCCCGCACGATTTCGCGCAGCGTGGCACCGCTGTTGGAGCAGCCGCCCGCGGCGCGGCCGTTCTTCGCGCGCCGGCGGCGTAAGGTTACGCTGGAAGGAACTCCGTTTGTGCTGGCGGACGGGCGGATCGATCTGGTAGACGATCAGACGAACATCGATCCTGAATCGATGCTGCGCGCCTTTGCGGAGATTGCGGAGCAGGGCTCGCGGCTGACGGTGCGTGCCGAGTCGGCTATCAGCGATGCCTTGCCGGCGCTGAACCTGCATCTGCCGGAGGGTCCGTTTCTGCGCGCCGGGCTGCAGCGCATCCTGCTGGGGCGACACGCAGCGCAGGCGCTGCGCACCATGCACACGCTGGGTGTTCTGGAGATGCTGGTGCCGGAGTTTCACGGCATCGATGCGCTGGTGATTCGCGACTCCTACCATCGCTACACGGTGGATGAGCACACCTTCCTGACCATCGAGAACGTGCATGCGCTGCGCGATACCGCGCAGGATTGGGAGCGGCGATTCTCCGGGCTGCTGGAGGAGATCGACCGGCTGGAGTTGTTGCTGCTGGCGCTGTTACTGCACGACACCGGCAAGGCCAGTCGCAACGGCGATCACACGACGCAGAGCGGGGAACTGGCTGAGGCAGTGCTGGACCGGCTGGAATTCGAGGCGGAAGAGCGCGAGATTGTGCTGGCACTGGTGCGCGATCATCTGGCAATGTCGGCGGCGTTGCGCCGTGACATCTTCGATCCGGAGACACTGCGTGCGCTTGCGGAAAAAGTGGCGACACCGATGCGGCTGCGCATGCTGTGCCTGATGACCTATGCCGACGTGCGGGCCGTGAATCCGGAGGCGCTCACGCCATGGAAGGCGGAGAACCTGTGGCAGCTTTTCATCGCGACCTCGAACTGGATGGATCGCAACGTGGACGAGGAGCGCTACCACGCTTCGGTTGATCCGGCGCTGCTGCGGCGTGTCACGGCACTGGTGCCGGACCGCAAGGAACAGTTGGAGCGATTCCTGGAAGGGCTGCCCCAGCGCTACGTCCAGACGCGCCTGCCGGAGCAGATTCGCGCGCATCTGGAGATGTCCAACCGGCTGGGGCAGCAGCCGGCGCAGCTCTCTTTGCGCAAGACGCGGCACCTGTTCGAGCTGGTTCTGATTGCGAAGGACCGTCCGATGCTGTTCGCCGATATCGCCGGCACGCTCTCCGCGCTGGGCATGAACATCGTGAAGGCGGAGGCATTTGCAAACGATGCGGGCGTGGTAGTGGATAGCTTTCTCTTTGCCGATTCTTTTGGCACGCTGGAGCTGAATCCCTCCGAGTTCGGCCGCTTCACGCAAAAGGTAATGGATGCGGTGACGAAACGAAGCTCCGTGGACGGGCTGATGCGGGCGAGGCGACATCTACACATGGCGCCCGTGAAGATGCAGGTGGAAACGCGTATCTCCTTCGACGACACCGCTTCGAGCGCAAGCACGGTGATGCAGGTGGTGGCGCAGGACGGCCCCGGCCTGCTGCGAACAATCGCGGCGGTCATCGCGACGCTCGGCTGTGACATCCGCGTGGCATTGATCGATACAGAGGGCGAGCTTGCCGTGGACGTCTTCTACCTGACCGAATCGAAGCGGCCACTCGACGACGCGCTGAAGGCGCGGCTCTCCGAACAGCTGGCCGCGGCCATCCAGGGGCTCCGGCCGGCTGCGGCGCTCGCCCGCTGACCTGGTCAGGCTTGCGGGCGAGGCGTGAGCTTTACCAGCACGCGCTGCGTTGCCTGCCAGTCCACCAGCAGGACTTCCGCCCGCTGACTGCGCGCGCTGGCTGCGTGGAGGGTGAGCAGCTCATAGACCTGTGCCGCGGACGCAGGATCATCTGCGAGCGAGGAGGCCTCGAGGAAATCGGGATGGTAGCGCTGCTCGCCGACGAAGCTGCCGTCTTCGTCGAGCACCCATGCGACGCCGCCGGTCATGCCGGCGCCGAAGTTCTGGCCGGCGCGGCCCAGCACCAGCACGGCGCCGCCGGTCATGTATTCGCAGCCGTGATCGCCAACGCCTTCGACCACGGCGACGGCGCCCGAGTTGCGAACGGCGAAGCGTTCTCCGGCGCGCCCGGCAGCGAACAGACGACCTGCCGTGGCGCCATACAACGCGACGTTGCCGAGCAGGACGTGATGCGCGCTTTCCCGCGCGGCGTCGCCTTCGGCGCGAAGCACGATCTCACCGCCGCAAAGACTTTTGCCGACGAAGTCGTTGGCGAGACCTTCAAAGACCAGCCGCATACCGGTGACAGCAAAGGCGCCGAAGGATTGGCCGGCCACGCCTTGCAGCTGGATTTCGATGGGTGCAACGGGTTCACGATGGTGCAACCGCTCCAGCGCTAATTGGCCGGCAAGGCGCGCGCCCACGGCACGATCGCTGTTCGTGATCTCGCTGCTGACGGAGAAGGATTTGCCTTCGCGCGCGGCGGCGAGTGCGGGCTCGAGCCACCCGTCGTCGATGGGCGTGTCTGTTTGCGGGCGCACATTGCGCTGCCCGGCCCAAGCGCGGACGCCGTCCACCGGCGCCGCGAGCATGGGGGTGAGATCGAGCGCACCGATGCGGCGCGTTTGTTCGAGCAGATCGGTGCGGCCCACGGCATCGGCCAGGCTGGCGAGGCCGAGACCGGCGAGCATGTGGCGCAGGTCGCCGGCGAGCCCTTCAAAGAAGCGGATGATGTGCTCCGGCTTGCCGCGGAACTTTGCGCGCAGCTCCGGCTTCTGGGTTGCGATGCCGGTGGGACAGGTATTGAGATGACACTGCCGCGCCATGTCGCAACCGAGCGCGACCAGCACCGCGGTACCGAAGGCGTATTCATCCGCGCCCAGCATCGCGGCGATCAGGACATCGCGGGCGGTTTGCAAGCCGCCGTCGCAGCGCAGACGCACCCGGCCGCGGAGGCGTTCTGCGAGAAGAGATTGCTGAGCTTCGGCAAGGCCCAGCTCCCAGGGATTGCCGGCGTGCTTAATGCTGGAGAGCGGAGACGCGCCGGTGCCGCCGCTGTGGCCGGCGATGACGATGTAGTCCGCGAAGGCCTTGGCGACGCCCGCCGCGATGGTTCCCACGCCGAAGGAGGAGACCAGCTTGACCCCGACGGCGGCGCGCGGATTGACGCGCTTCAGATCGTAGATGAGCTGCGCGAGGTCTTCGATCGAGTAGATGTCGTGATGCGGCGGTGGGCTGATGAGCATCACGCCGGGTTGCGCGTGACGCAGGCGTGCGATCAGCTCGGTCACTTTGTGCGCGGGGAGCTGGCCGCCCTCGCCCGGCTTCGAGCCCTGCGCGATCTTGATCTCGATCTCTTCTGCGTTGGCGAGGTATTCCGCGGTGACGCCGAAGCGTCCGGACGCAAGCTGCTTGATCTTGTTGTTGCGCAGACCGCGTCCGCCAGTCAGTGGATCGGGGGCAAACACGACCGGGTCTTCGCCGCCTTCGCCGGTGTTCGAGCGCGCCCCGAGCAGATTCATGGCTTCGGTGATGGTCCCGTGCGCCTCCGGACTGAGCGAGCCCAACGACATCGCCGAAGCGATGAAGCGGCGCGTGATCTCGGGGGTGGGTTCGATGGCATCTTCGGCCAGCGATGGGCCGGCGGCGCGGATATTAAGCATGTCGCGCAGCATCTGGGGCGCGGCCTCAGAGGCTGCCGTCAGGACGTTCAGGGTTTGCGGCTCGGCCACGGCAACGGCGCCGCGCACCGAACCGACACTGCTCTGCACCACCTTGACGCGTTGCGGTTGCCAGGCGTGCGGCTCTGCGGTCTCCGCTTTGCGGAAGCGCACCCAGCCGTAGTCCGGCAGATCCGTACTGGCGGACGCACCGGAGACCGGCGGCTCCGGGTGGAAGGTTTCCTGCCAGGCGCGGCGAACCTGGGCTTCGATCTCGGTAAAGCCGATGCCGCCGAGAGGCGCCGTCGAGCCACGCAGGCAGCGATGGATGACATCGTCGTTGAGCCCGATGGAGTCGAAGAGATGTGCGCCGCGATAGCTGTCCACAACGGAGATACCCATCTTCGACATGATCTTGGCAAGACCCTGATCGAAGGTCTTGAGCATGTTCTTCTCGCCCGTTTCCGGCGCGGCCGCGGCCGCGGTCTGGAGTGCGAGCCAGGGGCATACAGCGCCCGCACCGAGAGCCAGCAGCATGGCGGCGTGATGCAGATCGCGACAGTCTCCGGCTTCGACGGCGAGGCCAACGCGCGTGCGGATGCCCGCGTCGATGAGCGCGTGATGCACGGCGCCGGTGGCCAGCGCCATGGGGACAGGCAGCTTCTCCGGTCCTGCCGGCATATCGGTAAGCAGCAGCAGTTGCGCGCCGCCGGTCACCAGGGCCGTTGCTTCCAGGCAGAGACGGTCGATGGCCGCCGATAGGGTTTCGGTGGTCGAGAAGACGCATTCGAGCACCGCCGTGGGCAGATCGGCAGCCAGCGGATGGCTACGCTCGCGCAGCGCCTCCACTTGGCCGAGGGAAAGAAACGGCGAGGAGAGTGAGAGGCCGGGGATGCGCGCGTGCGGGTCGAGCAGGTGCGGCCACGGGCCGAGGCGGGTGTGCAACTCGACGACGCAGGCCTCGCGCAGTGCATCGATGGGCGGATTGGTGACCTGCGCGAAACGCTGGCGCAGGTAGTTGTAAACGGGGCGTGGCGAGCGAGCAAGCGCGGCGATGGGCGTGTCGTCGCCCATGGACCAGACGGCGTCCTTGCCTTCGACGGCCATCGGCTGCAGCACCATGCGCACATCCTCGCGCGTGTAGCCGAAGAGCCGCTGCAGTTCGAGCAGACGCTCTGCGGGCAGACCGCTCTTCCATCCGTCGGCATCGGTAAGGGCGAGGTCATTGACGAGCGTCTCGTACTCCACTTCACGATCGAAGCGGGCAAGGATCTCGCGCGTGTTCAGGACCTCGTAGCTCTTCAGGTCCACCACCAGCATCTCGCCGGGACCGAGGCGCCCGCTTTCGAGAACCGATTCCGGATCGAGATCGACCAGACCGGCTTCAGAGCCGGCAACCACCAGTCCGCCGCGGGTAATGAAGTAGCGGCAGGGGCGGAGACCGTTGCGGTCGAGGGCTGCGCCAACCAGGTGGCCATCGGCAAAGGTGAGTGCGGCAGGACCGTCCCACGGTTCCACGCAGTCAGCGTGGTAATGCATGAACTCGGAGACCTTCTCGAGTTTCGCGGGCGGCACCAGCATGCGGACGGCCTGGCTCACGCTGCGGCCATTGCGGGAGAGTAGTTCCACGGCCTCGTCGAGGCTGGTGGAGTCCGAACCATCGGGCGTGTAGAGTGGGTGGTACGCGGCGGGAATTGTGGCGGCGCGTGCGTCCATACGTGCGCGATTGCCCCATACGGTGTTGATCTCACCGTTGTGTGCGAGCATGCGCAAGGGCTGCGCGCGGCTCCACGCGGGTTCGGAGTTAGTGGCATAGCGCTGATGGAAGATAGCAAACGCGGTCTCGTATGTGGGATCGGCGAGATCGGGATAGTAGTCCGCGAGCACACGGCCTGCGCAGAGCGCCTTGTAAACAATGGTGGAGCGGGAGAGCGAGCAGATGTGGACGGCGGTCTTCTTCCGCTCGAATTGTTTGCGCGCCAGAAAGAGGCGGCGATCGAGGTCGGCGGGATGTGCGGAGATGAGCGCCTGCAGGATGCGCGGTGCAGAAGCCAGCGCCTGCTGGCCCAGGTGCTCGGGACGCGTGGGTACTTCGCGCCAGGCCAGCAGCCGGCAACGATGCTCCTTCAAGGCCTCCTCGAAACATTTCTGCGTCGGTGCCGGATCGACGGCGGCAGGGAAGAAGCAGACCCCCACGGCAAGAGTGCGGTCGGCTTTGAGCGTGAGCCCTGCGGAACGCAGCAGAAAATTGCTGGGGACCTGCGTCATGAGGCCGACGCCATCGCTGCTTTTGCCGTCTGCGGCGACGGCGCCACGATGGGCGAGACGGCCCAGCGCAGTCAGCGCATGGGTCAGCACCTCGTGCGACGGCTCATTGGAAACACGCGCGACGAAGCCTACGCCACAGGAATCGTGGTGGAAGCGCGGGTTTATTAGAGAAGCCTGGGTTAGAGAATTCCCGAGCAGGGAGGAACTGGGGCGCGCGTCAGCGCGTTGGATCGTTAGTTCGGTACACGAGGACGCAGAAGCGGCAGTCGCAGGGTGCCAGTGGTTCGCCATGGTTAACTATAAGCCTGATTGTTGTCATTAGCAGCCGTGAGTCTCAGAGAAATTTCGTAACGCGTCGGTGCCCGGGTGGGAAACGCAGCCTGATCGGAGTGACTCCGGCGCATGCCGCATACTGGGAATACGATGAGTGCTCTGCTTTGGAAGCCAGAGAGCTGGCCGTCGCGCCTGGAGGAGTTGGAGGCGCGGACAGGCGACATGAAGGAAGTGCCTCTCCGCCGCGATGTGCGGTCGCTCGGCATGCTGCTCGGTGAGGTGCTGAGGGAACAGGCCGGCGAACGGCTGTTTCACCTGGAAGAAGACCTGCGGCAGCTCTCGATTGAGCGCCGTGAGGCGGCAAGTACAGGAGATGCGACACGCGCTACACAGCTTTTGAAGCGGCAGATGGCGCGCGTGGACGATCTGGACCTCCCGGATGCCTACCAGTTGACGCGTGCTTTTGCCTACTATTTCGAGCTGATCAACCTGGCGGAGACGAACCACCGGAAGCGGCGCCGGACCTCCATGCAGATGAGTGTCGAAGATAGCTCGCGCGGCACGGAGAATGCGATCCAGCGCGGCTCGTTTCGGGGCACCCTGCGTGCCATGCGCCAGGCCGGCATCGACGCGGACGCGGCATTCGCGTTCATGGAGCGCGTGCACATCACGCCGGTGTTTACCGCACATCCGACCGAGGTGGCGCGACGGTCGGTGCTCTACAAGCGGCGGCGGTTGAGTGCGCTGCTGGAGGAACTTGACCGCATTCCGTTGCCCGACACGGAGCTGAAGCGGTTGCAGTCCGCGATTGCGGCGGAGATTACTGCGCTGTGGCAGACGGATGAGGTGCGTGCACGGCGGCCGCTGGTGAGCGATGAGGTGAAGATGGGGCTGGACTACTACCACGCCTCGATCTTTGAAACGGTGCCGGCGTTGTATGCGGAGCTGGCTTCTGCATTTGCCGCCGAGTACGGACGCGAGATCTCGCCGGCGGAGATGCCGCTGATGCTCAGTTTTGGATCGTGGATCGGCGGCGATCGCGACGGCAATCCATTTGTCACACCAGAGGTGACAATAGAGGCGATCACCGGTGCGCGGGAACATATCCTGGCGTTTTACCGGGAGCAGGTGCAATCGCTCTTCGACCTGCTGACCAGCTCTGTGCAGCAGGTGGACACGAGCGTGGCACTCCGTAAGCGGCTCGAAGGCTATCTGGCCCAGACTTCTCATGCGGCGGCGGAAACGGAGGAGCGCTATGCGCTCGAGCAGTACCGCCGGTTTCTGCGGTGTGTGCAGCGGCGCCTGGACGGCGATGCGGAAGCACGTGGGGAGTTGAAGCCGTACGCTCATGCGGCCGAGTTCCGCGACGATCTGCTGCTGCTGCGCGCCAGCTTGGCGGAAAACCGTGGCGAGCGCATTGCGGCGGAACTGGTCGATCCGTTGCTGTTGCAGTTGCGCACCTTCGGCCTGCATCTGCACACGCTGGATGTGCGCCAGCATGCGCGCCATCATGAACTGGCAGTCCGCGAGGTGTCCGCTGCCGCCGGCTGCGCTGCCGCTGACGGGAAGGCCGCCGAAGCACTGCACCCGGAGAGCGAAGATGTGCTGGACACACTGCGGACCGTGGCTCGACTGCAGCAGGGACCGCATCGCGAGGCCGTCCGACAGTACGTGATCAGCGGCGCAGCCTCGGTCGAG
>DATBCB010000034.1:0-3516 GCA_036270675.1 Acidobacteriaceae bacterium
GGCTTCACCGCGACGGGCTTCGCAGTTTGGGCGGAGAGAAGTGGCAGAAAGCAGAAAAGGGCAGCAAAGGCGATCAGTCGGGCCGGCATGCTAGCTAGAAGTTCTAGCCCAGGGCTTTCCTCCAGACCAGCGAAATCGAAGATGCGGCGAAACTTTGGATCAAGGAACAGACCCGCGGGAGGCTTTGCGCAAACTACTTGACATCCACACTGTGTGCCATACAGTGTACACAGCACAGTATGAGCGAAGCCCTCCAGCCCGTCTTCGAAAACCTCCGCCTCGAGCTTCGCCGCGGCTGCCTCATCCTTGCCGTTCTCGCCCAGCTCCGCGAGGAGCATTATGGCTACACTCTCCGCAAAACCCTCGCCGACCATGGCATCGACATCGAAGAGAGCACCCTCTACCCGCTGCTCCGCCGCCTCGAATCCCAGGGCCTGCTGCTCAGCGAATGGCGCGAACAGGACAAGCGCAACAAGCGCTTCTATCGCCTTTCGCCCGCCGGCGCCGCCACCCTCGAACAATTGCTCGTAGAGTGGGAGTCCATCAACCGCTCCATCCACCAGGTCCTGTCAAATCAGGCCTTGTCCAATCAAGCCCGTTCCAGCAACACAACCCAGGAGGCCTGACCGCCATGGCAGCCGATCTCAACGATGTCAACGATCCCGACGATCTGATGGATCGCTATCTCTACGCCGTCAGCCGCTATCTGCCCGCCGAGCGGCAGGACGATCTCGTTGCCGAGCTGGCCGCCAATCTCCACTCCCAGATGGAGGACAAAGCAGCCGAGCTCGGCCGTCCGCTCACCGAAGACGAGCAAGCCGAAGTGCTGCGCCGTCACGGTCACCCCATCCTGGTCGCCGCGCGCTACCAGCCTCATCGCTCGCTCATCGGGCCGGAGATCTTTCCCTTCTACTGGTTCGCCGTCAAGCGCATCCTGCCATGGGTGGTCGGCATTTGGCTGCTCGTGACCGTTGCCAGCCTCATCTTCGGCTCATGGGACACGCCCATCGCGCAGCGCGTAGACGCCGGCCATATCATCACCGGACTCTTCAGCGCGGTCTTTCAATTTCTCGCCTGGATCACCGCAGGCTTCGCGCTGCTCGAATTCTTCAAAGGCCACTTGCGCAACGAGCTCGATCATCCCAAATGGGATCCACGCAAACTACCGAAAGCCGATCCCGTCGCGGACCAGAGAGGCCCGCGTCATCCCTACGCCGATGTCATCGCCAGCGCGGTCTTTCTGGCCTGGCTGCTCGCCTTCCCGCGTTTCCCCGTACTGATGTTCGGCCCCTACGTCGCCTGGCATCTGCTCAACATCGATCTGCCCGCGATCTGGCACACCTTCTACTGGATCGTCGTTGCCTTCAACTGCGTCCAGCTCATCACCAGGATCGGGCTGCTCTTCCGCCCCGTGCGCCGCTACTACCACATCGTCGAAGGCGTGCTCCACCTGCTCGGCATCGGTGTCATCGCCTTCCTGCTGCGCGCGCACGACTACGTTGGCCAGGCCAGCTTCGGCGGCAGCCCCATATCGCCGCAAACCGTCGCCACCATCAACGCCAGCATCCACGGCGGCCTGCTCGTTGTCCTCATCATCGCCATCGGCCAGTTCCTCTGGGACACCGCACAGTCGCTGCGTCCCAAAGGACCGAATCGCCTCGCCAGCAAAATCGGTGCGCCGTCCTAACCCAGCCGGCACAAGTCACTCCACAGCCTGCCGCGAAATCATCTCAATCACCGCAAGGTTCGCCGCAAACGACTCCGGCAATCCATGCCGCGCCAGCAGCACCTCCGCAGACCAGTAGCTCACCCACACCTGCCCGGCGGCATCCTCGCGCACCAGCAGCTTCAGCGGCAGATCGATCGCCACACTCGGCGCCCCAAGCATCAGCGGTGTCCCGCCCTTCGGGTTGCCGAAGATCACCACCTGCGTCTTCGGCATCGCCAGTCCCACCTTCGCCGCCTCGCCGCTGTGATCGATCAGCGCAAACTCATGGATCTGTTTCGCCGCGAGCACCGCACGAATCTTCGCCACCGTCTCGTCCACCGAATGCGCGCTCTTCAGCGTCACCAGTCCATCCGCAACCTTCGCCATCGCCGCCTCCGCTGCCGCCGTTACGGCGGTTGGTTTTCGAGTGGCCGTCCTACTTGTCCATATCCTCAAACGCAAAGCGGCCCAGCTGAAACGGATGCGAGGTCTGCGGCTTCGAGTCCATGGGATTGAACGGATATGGATCGGTCGTCTGCGTCGGAAAGCCCCAGATCTTACCCGTCCGCAAATCCACCACCATCCTGCCATACAGCTGCTTGCTGCCATCCGAGGACTTCAGCATCACCACCCCGGGTTCGATAAACACCCGATACGCCGTACTTTGCGCACGGGCGGATTCAGGTGTGACGTAAGGCCGAATCGCAATCGCAATCAGCGCAACAGCGATAATGGAGAGAAGAAGCTTGGTCACGGAATCGTTCTTCATTGTCGAACCTCGAAAAGTGATTCATTGTCGCGCAGCCGGCTGCACCATCTTGAAGAGATATGGCAATCAGTCAAGTCACCCGCAACACTAAACGTGAGCGACCAAAGGGAGAAAACCCCACAGCCCGCGCCGCCGGCGCGTCCGCCTGGATGGCTAATCCCCGATGCGGATGCGCAAGCCACCACGGACGGCCTGCGGCTGTCCCAGGGTCAATGTCGGCGTGCGCCCCACTTCAATCCGCCGGTCCAGCAGATTCTCCGCCGCCACGAATGCCTCATAGCGCTTGCCGAAGGTATGCGACGCATACGCATTCATGGTGAAGAACCCGCGCAGCCGGAAGGTATTCGCGTCGTCATCATACTGCTGTCCGCTCATCCGCGCCTCCAGCCCAAGCATCCCCAAGCGCCGATCCTGTCCCCGCACCTGCAGCGTGCCGGTCTGGTGCGGTACCTGCGGAATCCAACTCCCCACGAGCGATGGCTGCTGGTCAAAACGCGTCACCGTCGCATCGGCATACTGATAGCCGCCCGCTGCGGTCAGCCAAGGCAGCGGCTGCCACTCGCCATCCAGACTCACGCCGCGGCTTGCAATCTGTCCCAGGTTCGCGCGCTGTTTGGTGATCGAATTCGGCGTCGTGCTGATGGTCAATGCGGTGATCGGCCGATTCACGATCGTCCAGAAGTAGCTCACGCGCAGCGTCGCATTCCATCGCGGCGGGGTCAGCACCACGCCTGTCTCCCAGCCGGTTGCGCGCTCGGAGCGCAGGCTCGTGTTCTTCAGCGTCAGCTCCTGCCCTACCTGCCCGTTGCGATAGAGCTCATTCTCGGTCGGCGACCGATAGGCGCGGAAGCCCATTGCCGTTACCGCTAGCGCCGGCCCCAGCCGCCGCACCACGCCGAGCCGCGGATTCGCCACCGTCTCGGTTACCTGTGGCAGCGGACCGGGCTTGGGCAGCGTCTGCACTGCGTCAAAGTTCTGAAAGTGATCGATGCGCCCGCCCGCGCTCAGCGTCCACTGCCGCGGCGTCCACACTGCTTCG
>DATBCB010000035.1:0-2686 GCA_036270675.1 Acidobacteriaceae bacterium
CAATCGCGAGCCGAGGACAAGCAGGACGTCTGAGTTCTGCACCGTGAAGTTTCCGGCGCGCTCTCCGATTGTGCCCGGGCGGCCGCAGAAGAGCTCATCCTCGGATGCGATGAGATCGTGCGTCCAGGCGGTGACGACAGGGACGCGCAGCAAGCGAATGACACGCTCGAATTCAGGGAGCGCGTTGCCAAGGCGCACACCGCTTCCGGCAAAGATGACGGGGCGTTCCGCCCGCGCGATGCGTTCGAGAACATCCTTCACCTGAGCCGACACGGTGGACGGGCTGAACTGCAGCTGGTCTTCGCGGGGGTCGTAGTGGCCGATGGTATCCGGATCGATCTGCGCCGATTGCACATCCACGGGAATATCCAGCCAACAGGGACCAGGCCTGCCGTTTTGCGCGAGATACCAGGCGCGCTCCAGATGATAGGCGATGGATTCTGGGTCGTCGATGAAGACGGAATACTTGGTGATGCCCTTCACCATGCGGATGATGTCGACCTCCTGATCGCCGAGCTGGCGGAGATCGGTCAGGCCGTAGGTGGCCATGCAGGTTTCGCGCTTCACCTGTCCGGAGAGGATGAGCATCGGGATGGAGTCGGTCCACGCGCCGAAGACGCCGTTCAGGGCGTTGATGCCGCCTGGTCCGGTGGTTACATTGAGGACGCCGGGAGCGTTCGCGATGCGCGCGTAGCCTTCGGCAGCCATCGCGGCGGCTTGCTCATGATGGGTGCAGATGTAGTGGAGGCCGGAGGTGCCGATGGAGTCGTTGAGGTGCATGGCGCCCCCACCGGTGACCAGAAAAACGTGACGTGCGCCCCATTCCTTTAGTCTGCTGAATACGTAATCCGACAGTTTCACTCGTGCGACACCATTCATGCTCCGGGATAAGGGCAGTCAGAGCACATTATATTCATCGCGCACACGGTGGCTGTTCGGCACGCCTGCACGATTGGAGCGTGCCACGCCTCTTTATGCGGCAGCGATGCGGTGGGTCAGGTCATCCTGTTCGCGGCGTGACTCGGCTCCGATGGTGAAGGCGTCGAGGACGCCGCTGCCGAGCGCGAAGCGCACTGCTTCCGATGGACGATCGCGCATCGCGCCCTGGCCGAGGATCTTCATGCCAACGATGCCGGTTCCGGCTTTGCGCATCTGCTTGACGACGCTGATTACCGTGTCCGCATCGGCATCCATATGAGCGCCGACCGGATTGAGGCGCACGAGATCGATATCGACCCAGTCCGATGCTGCGGCAGCGGCGCGCAGCGCTTCGATGGAGTGGCAGGAGACGCCGTGAGCGCGAATGATGCCCTTCTGCTTGGCCTCGGAGAGCACGTCCATGACGCCGCGATAGCGTGTGGTCCAGTCGCCTTCCGTCGTGCAGTGAATGAGCACGATGTCGATGTAGTCCGTGCCGAGCTCGCGGCGGAAGCGATCGAGATCCTCGCGCACTTCCTTGGGATCGCGGTGGTCGGTCTTGGTGAGCACCGTGACCTTGTCGCGGGGGAGTTGTTTGATCGCCGCGGCGACATACGGATGGCTGCCGTAGGAATCGGCAGTATCGAAGAAGCGAAGACCATTCTCGTGATAGCCATCGAGCAGCAGCGTGACAAACGGATTTGTGCCGAGGCGGGTCTGGTTCGACTCGCCGCCCCCGCCGATGGTGCCGGTGCCCATCGCGAGACGGCTGGTGCGGATGCCGGTGCGGCCGAGCACGACTTCATCATGGGCGCGATTTTTACCGGTAACAGCGGGGAGGGCGAAGCTGGCGGCGCGAGCGGCCTTGCTGGCAACCCAGCTCGCGGCCAGCCCAGAGGCGGAACGACGGAGGAAATCTCTGCGCAGCATAGACGACTCCTATATGCCAGACAGGATAACTCCGGTCGGGGGCCGCGTGCATGAGAGATGGGTTACTTTACTCCGCTATTGTGGGCCGGAGAGTGTGGCGTCCTGCAGGATGACGAATCTGCCGTCGGGCATGCGCTGAATGGTGGGCGCGTAGGTGCCGAGAAGCTGACGGCGCCACCATTTGCCGGTCGCCCGCTTCTCTGCCATGGAGGTGAACCAATACTGCCAGAGAACGGCGCGAAGATACCGCGGCGAGGTGCCGGGGAACGGATTTCCGGCAAAGAGCTGCAGGACATCGAGGTCGTTGGTGAGGAGGAGCTCTTCGGTGCGAGGCACGATGGGGTACTCCGGCCATGCACCAAGCGAGGCGAACCAGAGGTTCCAGTCGAAACGCGGCTGGTAGGGTGCATAGAGTCCGGGCGCCTTTGAGACGTCCTGCGGTTTGTAACGGAAGGGATAGGCAACCCAGGTGGTGCCATCATTGGAGCCCTGGAATTCGATCTCGTAGCGGTGCGGGGTCATCACGGCAAAGAGGCCGTATTGATTGGCGATGCGGAATGGCTCGAGGGCGACGATGGGTTCGCCAGGCAATGGCTCCGCGCGCCAGAACATATGTAGCAACAGGAGCGACGTGTCGTAGAAGATCCATGTGAGCATGACGGCGGTGACGGCGAGCCGCAGCGCTGCGAGGTGGCGGCCGAAGGGGCTGCGGGACTGGCGGGCGGCGGCTTCCGTCGCAGGCTCGACCTCGCGGGTGATCTCGTCCGTCAGCGACGCAGGCTCCGCGAGCTGGGGGAAGGTGTTACGGAAACGGGCGGGAAGAAAGCGGCGGAGCAGG
>DATBCB010000036.1:0-4685 GCA_036270675.1 Acidobacteriaceae bacterium
ATGTGGTATGGCTGACTCGCTGACTTGCTAAGTTCTTCGGCTGGACGAATTTACAGGTAACCGCAATGGATAGACGAATTTAAACCTACGGGAGGCCGTTCAAAGCCATGATGCTAAAGACTTTATGAGGGGCCTTCCGGGGCCGGAGGGGGTAGGGTGGGTGGTCACGTTACCGGGCCCTCAGCGTAAGAGAACGCCGGTTGCGGAAA
This sequence comes from Acidobacteriaceae bacterium, assembly GCA_036270675.1. Classification (GTDB taxonomy): domain Bacteria; phylum Acidobacteriota; class Terriglobia; order Terriglobales; family Acidobacteriaceae; genus KBS-83. The sequence goes on from DATBCB010000036.1 coordinate 210, forward strand.
GACGGTACGCTTCCCTGTCCTCGAGAAATGCGGGATGCGCCAGTCCACATCTCTTCAACAGGAACTGCAGCGCGGTTGTCAGTACACCGACTCCATACACAACGCTGCGCCTGAAGTTGATCGAGGATGCCTCGTCGAAATATTTGGTCGGACAGGATATCTCGCCAATGCGGAATCCGAAATATACCGCCTGGACGATGATCTGGTTATCGAACACGAAGTCATCCGAACAGCTCAATAACGGAAGCCGCTCAATCACGCTCCGGCTCCAGGCGCGGTAGCCCGTGTGGTATTCAGACAGCTTCTGCCCGATCAGCAGGTTCTGTATGAACGTCAGCAAACGGTTGGATATGTACTTGTAGAGCGGCATGCCGCCCTTCCGCGCGCCATTGCCGAGAATGCGCGAGGCCAGCACGCAATCGTACTGGTCATAAGCAATCATCGACGCCATGGCAGTGACCAGCAGCGGAGTGTATTGATAATCGGGGTGCAGCATGACCACGATGTCCGCGCCACGGGCAAGCGCCGCTTCGTAACACGTCTTCTGATTGCCGCCGTAACCGCGATTCTTGTCATGCCGTATCACATGGAGACCGAGCCTGGAAGCCACGGCCGCCGTGTTATCCCGGCTGGCATCGTCAGTCAGGATGATATCGTCCACGATGTCGCGTGGAATCTCATCCACTGTCCGTTCCAGGGTCTTTTCAGCGTTGTAAGCTGGAAGAACCACAGCAATTTTGCGGTTATTGAGCATGCGAGTAGGCGAAATGACATCGGGCGCAGTTCGAGAATACTAGGATGCGTCGCAAACCGTGACTGCAATCGGTCCTATGCCTCTAGCGCATCCTCTGCATAACGTCGTCCAGAACCGACTTCGGTGGCCGCACGCGAGATTCAGGCAGCGTGCCCAGCGGCTCGTCGACCAGGTTGAGCAGATCGGTAAAGCTGGGCTTTCGCGTATCGACGTAGAAGACGCCGGTGAGCACTTCGCCCTTCTGCTGCGCCTCCATCAGCGCACGGACGGCGGCGATGCGGTCGGTCGGGTTGTACTCGTCGTGCAGTTTGCGCAGCCGCAGGTGGGAGCCATCATGCATCTCGACGTCGTAGGTTGAGCCGGCGTCGTAGTCAACACTGATGTCTTCAAAGTGCGGCACGAAGCCGACCTCGGAGATGGCCTCCTCATGCTCCTGCATGTACTTGTAGCTCTTGGTCGAGCCTTCGTGGTCGTTGAAGGTGACGCAGGGCGAGATGATGTCAAGCATCACAGTGCCTTTGTGTGCGATAGCCGCCTTCATCATGGCCAGCAGCTGCTTCTTGTCGCCGGAGAAGGAGCGGCCCACAAAGGTCGCGCCGAGCTCGATAGCAAGAGTGCAGGTGTCGATAGGCGGCAGATCGTTGATGACACCTGTTTTCAATGTAGACCCGATGTCCGCGGTGGCCGAGAATTGGCCCTTGGTGAGACCGTACACGCCATTGTTCTCGATGATGTAAACCATCGGCAGATTGCGCCGCAGCAGGTGCACGAACTGCCCCATGCCGATAGAGACCGTGTCGCCATCACCCGACACGCCGATGGCCTTCATAGTGTGGTTGCCCAGCAGTGCGCCGGTGGCCACCGACGGCATGCGTCCATGCACGCTGTTGAAGCCGAACGAGCGGCTCATGAAGAAGGCGGGGCTCTTGGACGAGCAGCCGATGCCGGAAAGCTTCATCACGCGCTCTGGCTGCAGCCCCATCTCGTAGAAGGCGTCGATGATGCGTTCGGAAATGGCGTTGTGTCCGCAGCCGGCGCACAGATTCGTCTTGCCGCCACGATATTCGACGATGGGGAGGCCGAGACGGTTGACCTTCGGAGCGGGCTTCGGTGTCGGAGTTGCAGGGGTGGTGGCCATGATTAAATTCCTTCCTGCATGACCAGTTCGTCGGTCACGCTGCGCGCATCGATCGGCAGGCCGTTGTAGTGCCGCACACTGCGCAGTTTGGTTGCGTCTTCGGGCGGCAGATCCAGCTTGAGCAGGCTCAGCATCTGCGCATCGCGGTTCTGCTCGATGACGTAGACACGCTCGTGAGCGGCAACGAAGTCGTGGATTTCGCGCGTGAACGGGAAGGCGCGGATGCGGAGATAGTCGGTCTCAAGCTTGTACTCGGACTTGAGCTGCTCGCGGCTTTCTGTCACCGCAAAATCGGTGGTGCCGTATGCGATAAGCCCGATCTTCGAGGTGCCGTTCGCCACGATCACCGGCGTGGGAACCATCTTGCGGGCCGTGTCGAACTTGCGCGCCAGCCGCTCCATCACCTGCTGGTACTCGTCCGGCCGCTCGGTGTAAAGCGCGCGCTCATTGTGGCCACTGCCTCGGGTAAAGAAGGCCGCCTGCGGATGCTCCGTGCCGGGCAGCGTGCGGTAGCCGACGCCGTCGCCGTCGACATCCTTGTAGCGTGCAAAGCCTCCGAGACGCGTCAGATCGTCCGCGCTCAGCACCTTGCCGCGCTGCATGGGCTTTTCCGGATAGTTGAAGGGCTCGGTCATCCAGTTGTTCATGCCGAGATCAAGATCGGAGAGAACGAAGATCGGTGTCTGCAGTTGCTCGGCAAGGTCGAAGGCTTCGACGCTCATGTCGAAGCACTCCTTCACCGAGCCGGGTATCAGCATGACGTGCCGTGTGTCGCCGTGAGAGAGATAGGCGACGGAGAGAATGTCACCCTGCGCGGTCCGTGTCGGCATTCCGGTCGAAGGACCAACGCGCTGGATGTCAAAGATGACCGCAGGAATCTCTGCAAAGTAACCGAGCCCGGCAAACTCCGCCATGAGCGAAATACCCGGTCCGGAGGTGGCAGTCATCGAACGAGCGCCTGTCCATGCCGCGCCAAGCACCATGCCGACGGCGGCGAGTTCATCTTCCGCCTGCACTACCGCGAAGGTGGCCTTGCCGCTAGGCTCGACTCGATACCTCTTCAACAGGTCGATCAGGTTCTCGATCACCGAGGACGATGGCGTGATGGGATACCAGGTGACGACGGTGACGCCGGCGAACATGCAACCAAGCGCCGCGGCAGCGTTGCCCTCGATGATGATCTTGCCTTCGTTCGCGTGCATGCGCTCCACGCGGAAGGGGTCCTGCTTGCTCAGTGAGGCCTTGGCGTAGTCATAGCCCGCCTGCACAGCAGCCCAGTTCAGGTCAGCCGCCTTCTGCTTCTTTGCGAACTGGCGTCGCACCGCAGCCTCGACCGTTGCCAGGTCCATCTTTAGAAGCTCGGCGACCACGCCGACGTACACCATGTTCTTGACCAGCTTGCGCAACTTGGCTTCCGGGCAGACGGCAGCGGTGATCTTGTCGAACGGCACCGGGTAACAGACCACATCCTCGCGGTACTGCTTCAGATTTGCGCTGTCTTCGTAGATCGCGACGCCGCCGGCCGGCAGCGAGAGCATGTCAGCCTTCGCCGTCTCGGCGTTCATCGCTACCAGGATGTCGATCTCTTTCTTGCGCGCGACATAGCCGTGCTTGCTGGCGCGGATGGTGTACCAGGTGGGCAGGCCGGCAATATTGGAGGGAAAAAGATTCTTGCCGCTGATCGGGATGCCCATCGCGAAGATGCTCTTCAGCAGGACATTGTTTGCCGACTGCGATCCGGAGCCATTGACCGTGGCCACTTGAATGCTGAAGTCGTTGACTACCTCGCCGGATTGCCCGGCTGCAGCGCGTGGCTGCTCTGTTTTCAGGGCCACATCACCTGTTGCCATCGAGCGAATTCCCTTCTAGAACCCAGATTCGGGTGGGGCTGAAGCGTGCATCTACGGGGATGCCGAGGAGTGGGTGCTACGCGACCGCCGCCATCTTGTAAGTATAGGACAGCGCCGTCCGACCGGCTCGCCCGTCATGGGTTAACTGCGCTGGCTCACGGCTGAGTGGGCGCTGTTCGGGGCTGAATAGTGGCGAACGGTGCTTGCGTCAGTGGCGGATATCCGCAAGCAGGTGATCAGCCTCGTCGCGCTCGGCCGCAGTCAGCGGCAGCAGCGGCAGCCGCGGCGAGCCGCCATAGTAGCCATTCCGATCGCATGCATACTTCACGCCCGGGATGCCCATGCGGCCGCACACCACATCCGCTGCCCGTACGATGCGTTGCTGCTTCTCCTCGGCGAGCGAAGCGTCCCGGTCCTTCCATGCCATGTAGATCTCCGCGCAGGCCTGCGGCGCAAAGGAAGCCATCGCGAGCACACCGCCCGTAGCCCCCGCCGCGAGCGATGGCAACAGCGTCTGCGCTGACCCGCTGAGCACCTGAAAGCCGACCTCGCGCGTGCGCGTCTTGAATCTGGGTGGAGGAGGTGCGGCATAGCCAACGCCGGCAATCACGGCCTCTGCCGGCATCAGCGCAGCTGCCAGCCCGGCTGCTTCCGCCTGTGCATTCAACATGCGGTTTGTCACCGGGGCGAATGTTGCTGTAACCGCGACATTGCGGCGAGGTGCAGACGCGGTC
>DATBCB010000037.1:0-6605 GCA_036270675.1 Acidobacteriaceae bacterium
GGAACGAGGAGGAAAAGATGGAGGCAGAGACGATGAAGCTGCTGGGCACGCTCGACGGCGCTTCGGTTCGTTCCTATTCAGCACGCATGAGCGCGCACTGCAACCGTGTTGCGGTTGAAGATGGTCACACCGAGAGCGTCTCGATCAAGCTGCGCACTCCTGCAACCCGTGAGCAGGTGCTCGCCGCGTGGCGTGAGTTCCAGCCGCTCGCGCAGTATCAGCTTCCGACCGCGCCCGCGCAGCCCGTCGAATTCCTCGCCGCGGAAGATCGACCGCAGCCGAAGCTCGACCGGATGCGCGGGGCGGGCATGGCTGCCACCGTCGGCCGCTTGCGTCCCTGCAGTCTGCTGGACTGGAAGTTCATCGTGCTCTCGCACAACACGATTCGCGGCGCAGCGGGCGCGGCGGTACTGAATGCCGAGCTGCTGATGACGCTGGGCAAGCTGAGCGGCACACGTGAGCCTCATCCGGTTATAGCGGCGGCGGCCGTCCCCGCATGAAGCTCGTCGTCATGAAGTTTGGCGGCACCTCGGTCGAGGACGCCGCCGCCATCCGCCGCACCGCCGATATTGTCGCGGGCCGTGTCGCGCGCGGTTTGCAGCCGGTGGTCGTTGTGAGCGCCATGGCACGCGTGACCGACCAGTTGCTGAACGCCGCCGCCGTCGCGGGACGCGGCGACAAGGCCGGCGCGCTTGCCACCAGTGTCGCGCTGCGCGCTCGCCACCATCAAGCCGCTGGCGAGCTGATTCCATCCGCCAGCCTCGCGCCGCTAACGAACTTCATTGACGAGCACTTCGATCCGCTCGACGAGCTGCTGCGCGGCCTCGCCGCAGTCGGCGAGGTCACGCCGCGTACCACCGACATCGTCGCCTCTTACGGTGAGCGTCTTTCCAGCTACATCGTCACCGCTGCATTCAGCGCGTGCGGCATCGCTGCTACGCATGTCGATGCGCGCGACTGCATCATCACCGACGCGCAGCACATGAAGGCCATCCCGCAGGATGATCTGATCGCCGCGCGCCTGCGCCAGCATGTGCAGCCGCTGGCGGAGGCCGGCCGCGTCGCGGTGCTGGGCGGTTTTATCGGCTCGACGCCGGAGGGTGTGACCACCACGCTCGGCCGCGGCGGCTCGGACTTCAGTGCTGCATTGATCGGCGGCGGCCTGCATGCCGAGTCGATCGAGATCTGGACCGATGTCAACGGCATCATGACGACCGATCCACGCATCTGTCCGGATGCGCTGCGTGTGCGCACCATCAGCTTCGATGAAGCTTCCGAGCTGGCCTACTTCGGGGCAAAGGTGCTGCACCCGGCCACCATTCTCCCCGCGGTGGAAAAAAACATCCCGGTGCTGGTGTTGAATTCGCGCGATGCCCAGAATGAAGGCACGCGCATCACAGCCCTGGCGCCGCATTGTCGTAGCCCTTTCAAATCCATCGCGGCCAAGAAGCGGCTGACGATCATCGATATCGTCGCGAACCGCATGCTGATGTCGCACGGGTATCTCAAGGCCGTCTTCGAGGTCTTCGACCGCCACAAGTGCTCGGTCGATATGGTCTCCACCTCGGAGGTCAGCGTCTCGCTCACTGTAGATTCGAACGAGCGCCTCCCGGAGATTGCCGCAGACCTGCGCAAGTTTGCGGATGTAAAGTACGAAGGGCGGAAGGCGCTGATCTGCATGGTGGGCGAAAACATCCGCGGACATAACGGCATTGCCGCGCAGGTGTTTGGGGCCGTCGCGCACATCAACCTGCGCATGATCTCGCAGGGCGCATCGGAGATCAACATGAGCTTCATGATCGAGGAAGACGATGTGGAAGAGGCGATCCGCTCGCTGCACTCTGTATTCTTCGCCGATCCGGATCCATCCATCTTCGATCTGGAAGCGCGTAGGGATCTTGAAGCACGCAGGGATCTGGAAGCACGCGCGGTAGCGCAGACGGCAGGAGGAAAGCGATGATCTTCTTGATCCTTGGCCGCGGCAAGACCGGCTCAATCGTCGCCGATGTCGCGCACGAGCGCGGCCACGGTGTGCGCGTCATCGGTGAGGAAGAAAACCGCAATGCCTCTGCGCTAACCCCCCCGCTGCTCACGCAGGTGGACGCTGTTATCGACTTCACCACCGCGGAGGCAGTCATCCCGAACCTGCGGGCCTGTCTTTCGAGCGGCGCCAAGATCGTCGTGGGCACCACTGGCTGGTACGACCGCCTGAAGGAGATGCGCGCGCTATGCGAGCGCCGCAATGCCGGCCTGCTCTACGGCACAAACTTTTCCGTGGGCGTGCAGGTCATGCTCCGCCTGGTGCATGAGCTCGCGATCGGTACGAAAGGCTATGAGCTCTCCATCTCCGAGACCCATCATGCCGGCAAGAAGGATGCGCCCTCGGGCACCGCGCTTTCACTGCAGCAGACAGTTCGCGAAGCTGGGCCGGAACTCGACGCCGCGATCACCTCGCAGCGCGAGGGCGATGTCGCCGGCATCCACGAGCTGCAGGCCCGCTCCGCGAACGACCTCATCACCATCCGGCATGAGTCTTTCTCGCGCCGTGGTTTCGCGGAGGGCGCGATCCGTGCCGCCGAATGGCTTTCCACCCGCACCGGCTGCTACGACTTCACCGATATTTACGCGCAATTGCAGTAGGCGCGTTCGAAGCAGGTTCTTCGCCGAGGAGAACGGCAATAGCGGACGGTGCGACCAAAGGGAGCACTCTCACGACACGCGCCGCCGGCGCGCCCGCCCGTACGGCCAGTACCTGATATTCTCGGCTCGGTATGGAGCTACGCAGCTGCGGCACGGCACTCGTCACCCCTTTTCGCCCGGACACAACGATCGATGTGGAGGCGCTTGCCGCGCTGGTAGAATGGCAGATCGCGAGCGGCATTCAGTTCCTGGTCGCCTGTGGCACGACGGCCGAGACGCCATCGCTTAGTGACGGCGAAGCACTCGATGTCATTCGCGTCGTTGTGCGTGTCGCCGCAGGGCGAGTTCCGGTCATTGCCGGGTGCACGCACAACGCCACCCGCGAAGCGGTGGAGCGCGCGAAGGCGGTGGCGGCCGTTCGTGGCGTCAACGCAATCCTGACGGCCAACCCTTACTACAACAAGCCTACGCAGGAGGGCCAATACCAGCATTTCCGCGCCATCGCGGAGTCGGTGCCGCTGCCGGTGGTGATCTACAACATCCCGGGCCGCACCGCGTGCAACCTGGAACCAGCGACCCTGGCGCGCCTGGCGCGTGACTGCCCCAATCTTTATGCGGTGAAGGAATCGAGCGGGAACCTGCAGCAGATCACGGAGCTGATTCATGCGCTGGACAGGACGAAGGTGCGCGTGCTGGCGGGGGACGACAACATCGCGCTCGCGGCCATCGCAGTGGGCGCGGCGGGGCTGGTCTCTGTGGCCTCGAATGAAATCCCGGCGGAGATGCAGCAGATGATCGCCGCAGCATTGAGCAATGACTGGACCGCCGCACGCAACTTGCAGCGGCGTTATTATCCGCTGCTGCTCGCCAACTTCTGGGAGACCAGTCCCGGTCCGGTGAAATACGTCCTGGCGCGCATGGGACGCATAGCGCCGGTATGGCGTCTGCCCATGGTGCCACCTTCTGCGCCTGTTGCCGCGCGGCTGGATGCGCTCATGGACGCGCTGCAGCTCCTGCCCGCGAGACCAAATAGCTGAACACCGCTTCGCAATCGCTGAACACCGCTTCGCAATCGCTGAACACCGCTTTGGAGTGACCGGAAGAAGCAATGCGGCACGCGGGACGCCGTTACACTAATCCCATTCATGTCCGTACACCATCCACTTCAGCAGGAAATCGAGCGCCATTTCGCCGCCGGCGCTGCCGCTATTCAGGACCCCGCCGCGCTCGATGCCTTCACGCAATTGCGTGGCGAGCTGGACAGCGGCCGCATCCGCTCCGCCGAACCCGACCCGGCGGCTCCCCTAGGCTGGCGCGTGAACTCCTGGGTCAAGCGCGGCATCCTGCTCGGCTTCCGCATCGGCCAGCTCACAGCATTCGGCAATCACGACCTCTCGTTTGTGGACAAGGGCACCTTCCCGGCCCGCATCTTCACCCCCGACGAGGGCATCCGTATCGTCGTCGGGGGCTCCTCGGTGCGCGAGGGCGCATACCTGGCACGCGGCGTCATCTGCATGCCACCGATGTATGTGAACGTGGGTGCCTATGTCGATGAAGGCACGCTGATCGACTCGCACGCGCTGGTCGGCAGTTGTGCGCAGATCGGCAAGCGCGTGCACATCAGCGCAGCGGCGCAGATCGGCGGCGTGCTGGAGCCAGTGAACGCCAATCCTGTCATCGTTGAGGACGACGTGCTGGTCGGCTGCAACTGCGGCGTCTACGAAGGCACCATCGTGCGCGAACGCGCCGTCCTGGCTGCAGGCACGATACTGACCCGTGGCACGCCGGTGTACGACATCGTGAATGGCGTCGTCCACAAGGCCGAGCCAGCCGCTTCAGGCGGGGAGACGAAACCTCTGGTCATCCCAGCCGGTTCTGTCGTCGTCCCGGGATCGCGGGCGCTCACGCGGGGCCGCGCGGCGGAGTGGGGCCTCAGCCTGTACGCGCCGGTCATCGTCAAATACCGCGACGACAAGACCGACCTCAGCGCGGCGCTCGAAGACCTGCTGCGATAAGCCGGCTCGCTCGCAGGTGACTCCCGAGTCTCCTGCGCTCGAAATTCGCTTTCCCGAACGTGTCCTGCGCACTAATCTTGCGCCAGATATGCCACGCCCATCGTTGCTTTTTGCCATTCCTTTTGTATGCATCTCGGCTGCCGCGCAGGTCACGCCGGTGCTGACCGGCTATGTGACCAGCGTCGGAAGCCCCGGCGAATTCATGGTGAATGCCGTTGCGGTGCATTGCCTGCCGACCACTCGTCTTACACTGCTTCGCGATGGTACGCATCTGCCGGTACAGCCATGCCCGCACCGTTCGCTTGGCGAGGAACTGACGATCGACGGAAAGCGGGACAAGAAGTCCGACGTCATAACAGCGACGGCCATTGACGGTGTAGCGCCCGTCCAGAAGGACGTTGACGGGTTCGCAGTCATCGATCACATAATGGCCGATCACATCGTGACCACGCCGGACAAGAACGGTGACATCCGGGTGAGTGCCGACGGTTATTTCATCACCATCCCCTCGGCCGTCCACATCGCCTTTGAGGCGCCGCTCACTCCGCAGACCGTCGTGACGACAAACATGTGGCTCAAATACGCCGGCGTACAGCACCCGGATGGCTCTGTAACCGCGAAGAGCGCGAGTATTTCCCTGAACATCCTGAAAGGCCGCGAGCGCAAGGTCAACGAGAAGGCGGAATTCGATCCGACCTCCGTGACCGAGGCAGACAAGCAGGGCGCTGTCAGCAAGGTCTTCCTGGGCGTGAACCCGACGCGCTTTCCCGCCACTCACGATGCGGAGATGCAGCGGCGGGTCCAGACGATTGGCGAGGCGTTGATCCCGGCCTATCAGCGCGATCTGCCTGACAGTGATCCCTCAAAGATAGATTTCCGGTTTCAGGTCGTCGACCAGCCTAAGCTCCATGATGCCGTTACGCTCTCGAACGGAATCATTCTCGTCCCGCAGCAGATTGTGGGCAGGCTGAAGAACGATTCGCAGGTGGCTACGGTATTGGCCGACAATATCGCCTGTGCGCTGGAGAAGCAGCAACTGCGGCTCATCCCTGCTCGCCAGGCCATGAGCGCCGGCGACGTTGCGCTGATCGTTGGAGGAGCGTTCGTGCCCGGTCTGGGTATCGGCGGTCAGGCCGGGCTGGTCACGGGAGCTGTGGTCATCATGAAGCGCGAAGAAGAGCAGAGCGGACGCGTCAGCCTCGTCCTGCTTCACCGCGCCGGCTATGACCTCGCCGAGGCTCCCACCACGTGGTGGATTCTCGGCTCATCGAAAGAAAAGCCCCTGGAGAAGACCGGCATGTCCGCTCGCGCCAAGTATCTTTATCGCATCCTGGACACAACCTGGCACCAGGCAGATCAGGATTCCCCTGCAGCGGCCGTCGCCACCCGATAAGGCGGGCAGGTACGGAATTACGAGCGGCCGGGATAGGCCGGTTTTGTCCGCGTCCCACGACCTGCTAGCATTTTCTATTCATGTCTAAAGGCAAGCTTCAAATCATACCCATTGGCGGACTCGGCGAGTTCGGCATGAACTGCATGGCCATCCGCTGGGACGAAGATATCTTCGTTATCGACGCTGGCCTCATGTTTCCGGAGAGCGACCTGCTCGGCGTTGACATTGTCGTACCGGATATCACTTATCTGATCGAGAACCGCTCTCGCATACGCGGCATCGTTCTTACCCACGGCCACGAGGACCACATCGGCGGCCTGCCCTGGCTGCTGCGCGAGCTGAATGTGCCGGTCTATGCCACGGAGTTCACTCTGGCGTATGTCGAAGGCAAGCTGGAAGAGCACAAGCTGCTGGACAATGCCGAGCTGATCGAGATCGAGCCGAAGCGCAAATTCCATCTCGGCCCCTTTACCATCGAGCCCCTGCGCGTCACCCACAGCCTGGTCGATTGCGTTTCGCTGGCCATCGAGACGCCGGTCGGCGTCATCATCCACACC
>DATBCB010000038.1:0-11389 GCA_036270675.1 Acidobacteriaceae bacterium
CGTCGGGAGCCCGAAAATGAACGAGCCCAGCACATGCACGCCATGCTTTTTGAAGGTCTGCAATTGCCGGGCCAGCCCTTCGCCGGAGCAGTTCCAATCCTTGAACACCGCCTTCAGCCCCTCCGGCGTCACGGCTTCCACGCCTACCAGCGCGCCCTTGATGTTGGCCTTGTGCATGGCGTCCAGATACTCGCCGTCCTCGGCAGCCTCCATGGTGATCTGCGTGTAGAACACCATGTCCTTGGGCAGCTTGGCCAGCTCCGCCATCAACTGGAAGCGCTCAGCGCGAATGCGTGTCAACTCATCCAGCTTCGACGGATTGTTCTGCTCCCGCGCCAGCCGCAGGTCGGTCAGCGTAACCGGATAGAAGTTGTCGTCCGCCAGCGCGATGAAGCGAAATCCCAGTCTGCGTAGCGCGATGATCTCGTCCACCACGCTCTGATAGCGCCTCTGCCGCGGCTGCTGTCCATCGGTGCGCCACACGCTGCAGAACGAGCAATGCTTCGGGCACCCGCGCAGGGTCTGCACCGAGGCCCACATGTATTTGTCTTTGGGAATCAGGTCCCAGCGCGCGGCCAGAAATTCCGAGCCCCCGATGCGGCCGCCATCGTAAATCTTCTCCAGTGTGCCGCGCATGATGTCCACCACGGCCTTGCCCCAGGCAAGATCGCCATCACCCTTGACCACGGAGTGTGCATCGCCCCGCTCGAAGGGCTCCTCGGGAAACAGCGTGGCGTGGATGCCGCCATACACCACCCAGGCGCCACGCGCCCGCGCCATGCGTCCTACTTCGTAGCCGCGCAGCGCGTTGCCGGTGTGGACGCTGATGCCCACAATGTCTCCCGGCGCGATGCTCTCCGGCTCAATCTGCTCCAGCGACTCGTCCACCAGCACCGGATCGCCGGCGATCTTTGGGGTGGCCGCCGCCAGCACAAACAGCCATCGCGGTGTGATCACCGCCGTTCCAAAAGAATTATCGCTCGGATTCACCAGATGAACGCGCATTCTCCAACTCACCTCTCCTTCGTGTTGGGCCCGTTTGCGTGGCCTTTTTCGGCTCGTACCCTGCCGCGAAACGCGGCCGGATCAGCCGTTGAATGACCTCTGCGGATTCCACGATCCTCCGCACCGGGTGCAGGAGTGCACCAGCTATGCGATCTATGCGATCTATACGATCGAGGGGAGCGATATCCCTTGTAAGCGCCGCTTGTCGTCCTCCGGCGTGGCAGAGACGATCGACGATAAATGGAGGATCAGATCCGCAGCCGAATTGCGGCGAGGGGCGAGAAAGCGAGAGGAGTTCCCTGTCTGATTCGTGCGATCAAAAAGGACCAAGCCAGGGATAAGTGGCCGAACATCCGCAGGCATCGCAAGGGCAACGCGATGAGCCGATAGGCAAGCAACGTAAGAAACGGCGCGGTCACCGCGCGATACGCCATCAGCAGGACGAGCCCGGCAAACAGCAGCAGGCCGAGGGTGCCGAACTCGACGTCGGGACCACCCTGCATGAACTTGTCCCATCCGTAGAGGTGCTCAGTGAGAGGCATGAACAACGTGAGCAACGCAGTGAGGATCAGCACCGCGCGACAGCCAATCAATCGTTCTTCGCCCAGACGCCGGGTTCGCGCCGCATACTCTCTGCCTTGATCCAAACTGCTGCTCAGAACTGCACCACCCGACTTCCCGCGAGACCCACTAGTGAAAAGCATGTCACGGATACGCAGCAAATGTCGAATGGTACGTCTGCTGAGAGACAGACTTTTTTCTGAAATCGTAGGCAAATTAAGCCTTTTTTAAGGTTCGCAAAAGACACTTCAATGCTTGACTATGTCAACTATCACGCCGAAACTGTAACTCATGGAGACCGGCGTCGCGCGAAACCTTCCTGCCCGCCTTCCTGCCGATGATGAGATTGCGGCATTCCGCCGGTTCAATCGTCTCTACACCCGCTTTATCGGCACATTGCAGGAGGGCTTGCTCGATACTCCCTATTCCCTGAGCGAGGCGCGCGTGCTGTATGAGCTGGCCACGCGACAGCGACCACTCGCCAAAGAGATAGCGCAGGAATTGGATATGGATGCCGGCTACCTTAGCCGCATCCTGAACAAGTTTCACGATGCAGGCCTGCTGAAGCGTGCACCCTCTCGTGAGGATGGCCGCCAGGCCCACCTCACGCTGACTAGAGTGGGCCGCGGCGCCTTCCGTCATCTCAATACCCGTTCCGACCAGCAGGCAAACAGCATTTTGGGTGGCCTCGCGCCAGCGCCGCGGCGGGATCTGATCCGATCGATGCGCACCCTCGAAGATGTTCTCAGTACAACGGAGCGTGCGAAGGAACAAACAGCCACCAAACCCTTCACACTCCGCCCCCATCGACCGGGCGATATGGGCCTGGTCGTGCAGCGCGAGGGCTCACTGTACGCGCAGGAGTATGGCTGGGACGAGCGGTTCGAGGCACTTGCCGCGCGGGTCGTCGCCGACTTCATCGACCACTTCGACCCCACATGCGAGCGCTGCTGGATCGCCGAGCACGAGGGCGAGCACCTCGGCCATATCTTCCTGGTGAAGCATCCAGATCAGACCGGGATCGCCAAACTCCGCCTGCTGCTCGTGGAGCCCTCGGCCCGCGGCATGGGCCTGGGTCATGCCCTGGTCGCGGAGTGTATCCGCTTCGCCCGCGAAGCCGGCTACCACAAGATAACCCTGTGGACCCAGAGCATCCTCACCGCCGCGCATCGCATTTACCAGGCAGCGGGTTTCCGGCTCGTTCACCAGGAACCTCACCACAGCTTCGGCAAGGACTTGATCGCCCAGACCTGGGAATTGGACCTGATCTAAGCACGAGGAACTCATTCGAACGACCCGAATCTGCAAATCTGTCATTCTGAGCGAAGCGAAGAACCTGCAGTTCTATTCGGTCATCCCCAAATCCCCAACGTGAGCGACCAAAGGAAGCGAACCCCAGCGCCAGCGCCACCGGCGCGCCCGCCCGTGCGGCAAGCACTTGGCGAGCTCGATTCCCTTCATTTGCTTTCTCCCCATCCGCCTGCCACACTTTGCGACAATGGAATAGCTCTGGCGTGTCGGCCCGTGGTCCATTGGCACAATGGACGCCGGTCGTTCTGCGTCCCCTTCAGAAAGCCATGAAGCCACTCAAGATCGCGCTGACGCCCACCGGCAATCGCAGGCTCAACGAGTTGGTTGGCGTCTCGCTTATCGCCACCGCCGGCCTCCTCGTCCTCTCGCTCGTCTCCTACCGGCCCACCGATCCATCGTTCAACACCGTGGGCAGCAGCGTGGCGCATAACTGGGCCGGCATCTTCGGTGCCACGCTCAGCGATCTGCTCTTCCAGTTCGAAGGCTTCGCCGCCTTCTGCCTGCCGCTGATGCTCGGCCTCCTCGGCATCAGTTGGATTCGCTCGCGGGCCATCGGCGCGCCGCGGTCGAAGATCGCCGGCTTCGCGCTCTTTCTCTTCATCACGCCCGCGGTCTTCGGTCTGCTGCCCGGACACATGCACTGGCTCGGCGCCATCCCCGTGGAAGGTGTGCTCGGCCGTCTGCTGGTCGACGGCATGACCGCGGTGCTCAATTATCCCGGCACCTGCGTGCTGGTCGCGACGCTGCTGCTCATCGCCGTCCTGCTCTCTACTGCATTTTCCTTCGGCAACCTGCGCCACTCGCTCGCGGTGCGCTTCGCTTTCATCTACGCCTGGCGGGACCGCTGGCAGAACTGGAAGCTTCGCCGAGCCAAGAAGCGTGCCGCCCGCGCCGCCGACCGAATGATCCGCGCACAGCAGAAGACTGTCGCTGCCCGTCGCGCCGCCGCACAGGGCGCTCGGCAGGATGCTGCGCCACCCGTGCCACGCACCGGCTGGCTCAGTCGCGTTCTGCACCGTCCGCAACCGCAGGAAGAGGACGATGTGCCGTCCGTGCGCCGGGCCTCATTTGCCGAAACAGCAAGTCCCACCTCGCCGGAAGATGCCGCCTACCTCGAAGAGCCGGAGCCGGCACCGTCGCTCTGGACGCAGATTCCCCGCGCCACTGTGCGCGATCCAGAACCCGAGCCGCCATCGCCTGCCCGCATCCCCGCGCTCGACGCTGCCCGCTGGGAAGCGGACGCAGAACAGCCCGACGAGGAGGATAGCGGCATCTCCATCCGCGAACGCGCCGATGCCGATGCGCATCCTGTGACGCTGACTCCGCGTGCCGTCTCCGGCTACCGTCTGCCGCCCAGCACACTGCTGCACCGCTCCGAGGATCAGCAGATCATTCGCGAAGACGAACTGCGCGAAGAAGCGAAGGTGCTGGTCGAAAAATGCGCAGAGTTCGACGTGACCGGACAGGTGACGCAGATCAATCCTGGCCCCGTCGTCACCACGTTCGAATTCCGCCCGGAAGCAGGCGTCAAATACTCGCGTGTCACGGGCCTGGCGGACGACCTCTGCCTGGCCATGGCCGCGGAGAGCATTCTCATCGAGCGCATGGCCGGCAAGAGCACCGTCGGCATCCAGGTGCCCAACTCCACCCGCGAAACCATCTGGCTCCGCGATGTGGTCGAAGACGCCACCTTCGCGCAGACCAAGTTCAAGCTGCCGCTGGCCATGGGCAAGGACATCAATGGGCGCATCGTAGTCGCCGACCTCGCCACCATGCCTCACGTGCTCATCGCCGGCTCGACCGGCAGTGGCAAATCGGTCGCCATCAACGCCATGATCATGTCGGTGCTCTTCAAAACGACACCGGAACAGGTACGTATGATCCTGGTCGATCCCAAGCGCGTGGAGCTGGGCATGTACGAGGGCATTCCGCACCTGTTCACGCCGATCATTACCGAGCCCAAGCTCGCCGCGAATGCGCTGCGCAACGCCGTGCGCGAAATGGAGCGCCGCCTCAAGCTGCTGGCGTCACGGTCAGTCCGCAACATCGACCAGTACAACAAGCTCTTCGACTCCGGCACGCCCAGCATGTTCGAGGACGCGGAGGAGCAGACGCCGCTGCCCTACATCCTCATCATCATCGATGAGCTCGCCGATCTGATGATGCTCGACCGGGCAAACGTCGAAGAGGCCATCACGCGCCTGGCGCAGATGGCCCGCGCCGTCGGCATCCACCTGGTGCTGGCCACGCAACGGCCATCGGTCGACGTCATCACCGGGCTCATCAAGGCCAACGTGCCGACGCGCATCTCCTTCCGCCTGGCGACCAAGGTCGACTCACGCACCATCCTCGACAACAACGGCGCTGAAGCCCTGCTGGGCCGCGGCGATATGCTGTTCCTGCCACCGGGGACTTCGCGCCTGCAACGCGTGCACGCACCGTTTGTCACGGAACCAGAGATTTCCGCCGTGGTTGATTTCTGGAAGGCACAGGGTGGGGCGGAGTACGTTGAGGCCTTCCTCGAATCGCCTCGCGACGAAAAAGGCCGCGAGTTGAACAGCGAAGATGGCAATGAGGACGACAACGATCCGTTATTCAACGATGCTGTGCGGCTCGTCTTCGAGTTCGGGAAAGCTTCCACATCACTCATTCAGCGCCGTCTGCGCGTGGGCTATGGCCGCGCTGCGCACCTGATCGACATGATGGAGCGCGATGGCCTGGTCGGTCCTGCCGATGGCTCGAAGCCGCGCGAGATTCTCAAGAGTCCGGACTGGCTCACCGAAATCGAATCGTCAATGCGGTAAAGCTAGCTCCTAGCCACTAGCTTCTAGCTTTTAGCTTCTAGCTATTGAGGCGGGATGTGACACCAGGTGCGTTACCGCAGCATAGGAGCTAAGAGCTAGAAGCTAGAAGCTAGGAGCTACGTTTCGCGCTTCGCAGCGCCACGAAGCCAAGCGTGCCCACGACCAGAATCAGCGCCACCCACAGCAGCACGGGATGGCGCTCCGTGAACGGCCGCAGACGCGCTGGCTCCGGTGCGAGTGCACGCTCCTCGCCAAGCATGCTAAGAGATGCATTCATCGCCGCCGCCTCAATCGGCGACAGATCGTACTGCGGCGGTCCGAGCGAAGGATCGCCATATCGCAACGTGTATGACGCGTCGGGCTTGCGCAGAAAACAGATTTGCCGCTCCCGCATCTCGAGCGTGATGCCATGCAGCGCAAGGGGTGCGTCATCGCCGTTCTGGATCGTCAGCAGTACGGTGGAGGCATACGGCGCAGAACCCAGTCCCAAAGCCACTCCAAGATCGGCGGCGTTGTCTGACGCTGCCTCGCCTTTGGCAGGAGGCGCATGGGCCAGCGTGATTCCCTCGCTCTGCACCGGTGCCTCACGACGCCGCGCTTCTTCATTGGCGGGAGCTTCCCCTTTCCACCGTTCCAGATCGGCGGTGCGCGAAAACACCGCATTCGGATCGTCGCTGGCAAAGATCAGGCGCTCTACCGGCGCGTTCGCCGGCAGGGCAAATGCGTAGACGCTCTCATGCGGCTTCTGTTCTGGCTCCTTCGCAGCCGCCACCTGCATATAGCGCGGCGGCTCCGTGCTCCTGGTCAGCACATCTACCCCTGCGATGTCCTGCGGTGTCACCGAATCAAGCGCGAGGGTCTGTACCTCGAAATGCAGATAGCGAAAGCTGCTCTCCGGCAGCATGATCCGCTTGATCTGCGGCTCGTCCTCTGGCGTATCGGAGCTGTAGGGAATCTCCGGGAACGCCACCCCCGCCTCGCCTGGACGATCAATGCCGCTGACGTGGACCAGCACAGAAAAATGCGAGCGCGCCATCTTCAGCAGCACGCGACTGTAAAGCGGCTCGGTCATCTCCACATCGAAGCTGATGACGCCGTTGCGCTGGCCCAGATTGAGGATCTGTTCTGGCCGAGCCACCTGCTCCGCAACATCGCTCGATGTACGCACCTGGTACGCGATCTCGCGATCGCCGGCCATCACGCGCAGATCCTGCAGCATCGGCGCCGCATGCTCCAGCAGGTCCAGGGGAAGCACAACGCAGGTCTCGGGTGCAGGAGCCGAACTCAGTTGCACCGGCCGCTCGTAACGAAACCCCGGAGCAGCCGCATGACGAAACCCCGGCGCAGCCGCATAGAAAGCGGGCGCAGCCGCATGGAAAGCCGGTGTGGCGGCCGCCAGCGCCAACGCGATCCCGCCGACGCGCGAGATCACTTCGTCTCCCCGTCGCTTGTCGCCCCGGCCGCCCGCAGGTGCAGCCAGTCTCGCTGATAGGCGAAGCTCACACCCAGCAGCAACGCACCGAGCGCCAGAAAGCTGATGATTCGGTAGCCCTGGCTTAAGGTGCTGGTATCCAGCAGAAATACTTTGAATATCGTAACTGCCAGAAGCACAAGCCCCTGCCAGCGCAGCAGCGCGGAGCGGCGCCGGAATCCCACCGCCAGCAATGCGGCTCCGGCGATCAGAAACCACGCCGAGTAGCTGAATCGCTCCGCCATCTGCCGGCCGGCCAATTGCGAACCATACAGCACAGAGCCGGGCGCAGCCAGCAGCAAACGAGTGGACCAGAATGTCGCAATCTCAAAACATATCGCGGTCAATACCAGCACTGTCGCCAATACGCTCGCGGCGATGCGCAGCTGCGACAAACGGCCGGCACTCCTCTCATCGACCAGACGTCCGGCCCACACGATCGATGCGATGGCCACCGCAAACGCCGCGAAGCGCAGGTTCCAGATGACCAGTTGCTGCGGATACAACATCCCGATGAACAGCACCAGCAGCCCAGCCGCAAACCAGCACAGCGTTTCGATCTGTTGCGTCGTGATTTGCTGCGTCATCGTCTGCCCATCGACTTGAACAGTGGCCCTGCGGCGCACCGCCGTCCAAGCGATCGCTCCGCTGGCCGCCATCAGCCAGATAGCACTGCTCAGCAGCGAGCCGGGCGTACGCAGGTCCGGCATACCGGCAGCCGGCGGCGGACCTGACCACCAGTAGGTATGGATCTCCAGCAGCACCGCGATGATCACCAAAGCGTGAGCGATCACCGCGCCGATCTGCGCGAGCAGTTCCCAGCCACTGGCCGCCTTGGCCGCTCTCTCACGCTTTGCCTCGCCTCGTGCCAGCGCGGTTGCGACCAACATCGCTGCAATGGATACGGCAAAGCTCAGCAGGCGCGTATTCCACAGCACTCGCGTTTGCCCGATGGTCGCGTCCATCGCGAGTGAGATGAGCCCCAGCGACAGCGCCCCTCCGGCAAGCACCTGCATCAGTCTGGTACGCAGCCGGGTCGCCACCCACACCAGCACGGCGCCCTCCGCCATCCAGCCCACGGTCACCCAATGTCCATGCACCGCCAGCGGCACGGCCAGCGTGAGGAAGACGATTGCAATCGAAAGCTGGATATCGGAGAGCGATGCCAGCCGCGATCCCGCGACCGGTGTGCGTTCCATGAGCTTGCGCACGCCCAGATAAAACGCGCCGAACCCGACCGAGCACCAGGCCAGCGCAGTGTTCCGTCCGCTTCCGTTCTGCGAGAGCATGGCATAGAAGCCCAGGAAACCGAAGGCGGCGTTCGCCAGGCTCACCAGCACGCGGGCTGCATCGTCCTGCTCTGGGTGCACGCGCTTCTGCCGCGCCAGAATGGTCGCTGCGGCAAACAGCAGCACAAAGAACGAAAGAAACACCGTCGTTGTGACGAATGCCGCCGGCCGATAGAACTGCCAGTACCAACCCCAGTAAAACGCTACTGTGCCGAGAAACGACAGCACCAGCAGCCGGTTCCAGCCCTTCAGCACCAGCAGGGCCATCGTGGCCGCATTCATCATCAACAGGTAGCTGAAGAGGAAGACCTCCTCATTGCGGCCGGTCGAGAGCAGCAGCGGCGTCGAAAACGCGCCGACGATGGCATACACCGCCAGCAGCTCCGCGCTTTGCCGCCACGCGATGAATGCGTTGAAGGCGGTCACCAGCACCATCCCGGCAAAGGCCACGCCCGGCGAGATCAGGTGATACAGCGAAAACGCCGCCCACAGCGACAGGTAGAGCACCCCGCTGCCCACCGCCTTGAGCGAATAGGAGAAGGCCGCGTAGCCCTTGCCACGGAAGCGCTCCGACCAGGCGATCAACGCCGCGCCGCTTAACAGGCCGATCAGCACCCGGCCCGCGGGCCCCACCCAGTGGTTGTCGAACGCGAACTTGAGGAACCAGGCCACGCCGATCAGCAGCGCGATGATGCCGATGCGGTTGAACCACTGCGACCCCACGCGGCTTTCCAGCGAGCGCTCCTCGCGTGCTATCGGAGGCAGAGCGCCCGACGCTGCCGTAGCGGCCGTCGCAGCTGTAACGGCCGTTGCCGTAACGGCCGGCTCCGCCCTGGGCGGCTCCGGTGCTGCCGTCGCAGCACTATCGAGGGCCGCTGGAATCGCCGGCGACACCCCGCGCAGCGCGGCCACTTCCCGCTCCAACTGAAAAACGCGCGCCGTAACGGCCGCTAGCTGGGCCTCCAGCCGCAGTGCGCGCTCCTCCGCCGGTGACCTGTCTGGGCCTTCGCTCATTGGCTCTCACTCTACGCAAGCCCCGCCGGCCGGACAAACATATAGGAGCCATCCGGCCCTGCCTTCCTTCCCTGTCTTCCTTCCATGGGAACGAACATCCTCGGCGCCTGCAGGCTCGTCTCACGCAGGCGGATGTGAAAGAATCGAGAAACGAGGCCGGTGAGTTCCCAGTCCGGTACCGTTGCCCCACAATAGATGCAACTACAACAACCTTCGCGTACTATGCCCGTGTGGACACGGACCCTTCGGCCGTATCCATCAGTTCGGAAAAATTCAGTTCCGAAAGATTCAGGTCCGAAAAACTGACCATGCGGACACATACCGGGTCGACGGCGCTACGCGTCCTGCTCGTCGATGACGACAGCGTCGTACTGGAGCTGGTGGCGCTGCTGCTGGCCGGCAAGGGTACGGAGCTGCTGCGCGCGCAAGGGGGCCAGGAGGCGCTTGATGCCCTTCGGTCGCTGTCTCCCTTGCCGGATATTGTGCTGGTGGACCACCAGATGCCCGGAATCAGCGGCGCCGATGTCGCCCGCTATGTAAAGTCGCTGCCGGAGCCGCGTCCCCGGGTCATCGCGATGAGCGCGTCACCGCTTCCTGAGGACGAGCTCGCGATCTTCGACGACTATCTCGCGAAGCCGGTCGATCCCGACCTGCTGCGGGCGGCCGTTGCGGGACGGCCGGCGAAATCCTCTCCTAGCCTGCCGCCTTCGCTCGATTCCTCAATCGTATCCAAGCTGCAGGCCGTGATGCCCCCGAGCGCGATTCGCGAGCTCTACACCGTCTATGTTGCCGACACCCGGCAGCGCATCAGCGAGCTGGAGCGCTATTCCGCATCCGGCGACGAGGAGTCCCTGCGCCGCTGCGCGCATGCATTAAAGGGAGCCGCCGCCATGGCCGGGGTTACCGGTATCGCCTCCATCGCCGCCGGACTCGAGGCGGGACGTCTTCCCCGCCATGACCATGGAAGGCTATTTCACCAATTGCGATGCGCCTGCGATGATGTGGAGCAAAGTATGATCAAGAGCGCAGCTTCTGGAGAGGCCCGATGAGCCCCAATGCACCCACCGCAGTTGAGCATCGCAACAGCAGCATCCGCATCCTGCTTGCCGACGACCATCCGGTCGTGCGTATAGGCGTGCGCAATATGCTTCGCGCCGAAGGCCACTTCGATGTCGTCGGGGAAGCCTCCGATGGCGACGAGGCCATCACCCAGACGCTCGAGTTGCTGCCGGACATCCTGCTGCTCGATCTCTCCATGCCACGCATGCCCGGCCTGGAGGCGATGCGCGCCATCATGAGCGGCTCGCCGCGCGTCAAAATCCTGCTGCTCACCGCGACCATCTCCACCCAGCAGATCATCGAAGCGCTCCAGATCGGCGCGCGCGGCATCGTCACAAAGGATGCCCTCATCGATCAGCTCACCAATGCCATCGACGCTGTGATGCAGGGCGACTACTGGATCAACGGCCAGCGCGTCGTGAACCTTGTTGGCGCGCTGCACGACCTCATGCAGAAGGCTGCGGTGCCGGAGCGCAAGACCTACGGCCTGACTCCGCGCGAGCTCGAAGTGGTGGGCTGTATCGTCGAAGGCTGCTCCAACCGCGATATCGCCAAGCAATTCGCTATCAGCGAAGAAACCGTGAAGCGGCACCTGTCGAACATCTTCGACAAGACCGGCGTCTCCACCCGGCTCGAGCTCGCGCTCTTCGCCATTGCCCATCAGCTCGTGATGCCGCAGGGTTAAGCTACATGCAACCATCGATGTGCTGTGGCGGCCCTCCCGGCCGCCACAGCCATTTTTGCGATACCGGCATCCATTCTCTACATGCAATCTTCCTCTAGCGACGGCACGGAACAGCCCGATGTCGCGCGTGTTCGAGCTCTGATCTCCGGCGGCTTTGTTGCAACAGTCTGGAAGACAATCTCCAGCTGGG
>DATBCB010000039.1:0-1568 GCA_036270675.1 Acidobacteriaceae bacterium
CGCGATGAGTAGCCGCTGGGGTCGGCCTGGGTGAAGTCGCCGGTCAGCGGTGGCCATGTAAAAATCCCTCCTGTCTTTTTTCCTCCAGCGGTCTCTCCTTCGCGCACGGGACAGATTAATTTTTCCCGCCGCATTGTCGAGATCAGTGTAGTACCTCGGCCCGGAGGCGATAGACTTGCAGCGATGGTCCCTACCTTCAAATCAGAAAGTACAGACGGAGACCCGCGGCAGCGGACTCCTTCGCCGGATGCGAAGCTGGATGCCGCTCTCTTTCGCCGCAAGCTGATGAGCTGGTACAAGAGCCACGCGCGCGAGTTGCCCTGGCGCGGAATCAGCGATCCCTACCGGACATGGCTCTCCGAGGTGATGCTGCAGCAGACGCGCGTCGGCGCTGTCGTCGAGCACTATGAAAACTTTCTGCGGAAGTTTCCTACCATACTCGCCCTGGCGCTGGCGCCCGAGCCGGAGGTGCTCGCGACCTGGTCCGGCCTCGGCTACTACCGCCGGGCGCGCATGATGCACAAGACGGCCCAGTTTCTTACCCGCGAGCGGGGAGGCATACTGCCGAGCACAGCGGCAGAGCTGCGCACGCTGCCAGGGATCGGGGAATATACCAGCGCCGCTATCGCAAGCATTGCCTTCGGCGAAAGCATCGCTGTGGTCGACGGCAACGTGGAGCGGGTGCTCTTGCGGCTGACCGGCAAGCCCGAGGTGAAAACCGCCGCAGGGCGTGCCTTCGTGCAGCGAAAGGCCAGTGCCCTGGTGCCGAAGCGGCGTATCGGCGAAGGAATCAATGCTGCCGGCGATCATAACCAGGCGATGATGGAGTTGGGCGCGACGCTTTGTCTTCCGCGAAGCCCCCTCTGTCTGCACTGCCCGGTCCACTCGATGTGCAAGACGCGGGGAGAGCACATCACGCCGCCACGCGCGGCGCACCTCAGCCGGCCGGCGGCCTATCTTCTAAGCCTGCGCAAACGCGGCACGGTAACTGAGGTCCTGCTGGAGCTTCGCGTTGACGAAGCCAGCCTGATGCCGGGAATGTACGAACTTCCTCCGTTGCCGCTCGATGCCGTGCAGGGGCGCGAGCCGCTGCTCCGGCTGCGTCATGCGATCACGAACACCAACTACTACGTGCAGGTTTTTGCCGCCGCCCATGGCGTGGAGGACCGCGGGTTGCGCCACGCCATTCCCGCTTCGAACAGAGATCTGCACTGGGTCCTGACCAGCCGCCTCAGCTCCCTGCCCCTAACCGGGCTGGCGCGCAAGGCGCTGCAGCGTCTGGATGTGATGGCGGTGACTCTGCCGAAGCTGCCAGCCTCGATTGTCGATTGAATGTTCGTGATCCCGTCGCACTGCACGAAAGCTCGAGCGAACCAATCGGCAACGCTCCGGTTACTGCATCTGCTCTGAACTCTTCCTTGCGGAAGCGGCTGCGGCTGCAGGCAGGACCCCCGCCGGCACACCTCGAACCTTACTATTGCCGAGTTGGATCGACCGTGAACTGGTCCCCAGCTGCATCAACGGAGAATGTTGCAGCGTCACAATCACGGCGGTGGCGGCGGTTTTTC
>DATBCB010000040.1:0-3441 GCA_036270675.1 Acidobacteriaceae bacterium
CACCAGCGTGCGGATGATCTCCGCCAAGCGCAGTGCGCCGGGACCGGCGTAGTCGCGGTCGGCGAACACCAAGTAAAGTTCGGCCCAGCGTTCGCCGCCCTCGCGCAAGGGCAGCGCCTTGAGCAGGCCGCGTTCCAGTTCGCCGACCACCATTTCTTCCGGGAACCAGGCGAACCCCAGGCCCAGGCCGGCGGCGTGGATCGAGGTGGCCTTATGACTCACCGTCCAACTCTGCTCCGCGCCCAGCCAGCTGCCGGCGCGGCGCTGGCTGCCCGTGTCGCGGATCACGAGATGGCGATGCTTGCGCAGATCCTGCAGCGTCAGCTCACGCCCGAGCTGGTGCAGCGGATGCTCGGGGTGCGCTACCGCGATGAAGCGCAGCCGAATCAGTGGATCGCCGGCGAAGCCCGGCGGCACCTGCGAGCAGATCGCCAAATCAACTTTGCGCTGTAGCAGCGCCTCTTCTGTGCCGCTGAGCACGGTCTCGTACAGCTCGATGCGGGTCTGCGGCCGTTCCTCGGCAAAGCGCGCGAAGCATCGCAGCAGCAGCCACGTGGGAAAGATGATCTCCACCGCCAGCCGTAATTCCGGTTCCCAGCCGGCGGCCAGGCTGCCCGCAGCCCCTTCCAGCGCGCTGGCTTCCTCCAGCAGCGCTTTGGCCCGGCGGTAGAGCACTTCACCGGTCGGCGTGAGATGCGCCTTGCGGCCTACTACCTCGAATACCTTCACGCCACGCAGGGATTCCATCTTCTGCACGGCATAAGTCACCGCCGACTGGCTCTTGTGAAGCACTTCGGCGGCCTGGGCATAGCCGCCGGCATCGACCACGGCCAAGAGAGAGCGCCATTGCTCCAAGGAGATTCGCGGGTTACCGGTCATATATCTAACCAATAGATAGATAGACCCTAAATATTCTGCTTTTTCATCTAATCAATCAATACTTAAATACCCCCACGCCAAGCAGATCGTTACCATTTAATAGAGGAGATTCAGCCCATGACCACCTTGCTTCAGATCAACGCCAGCATCAGCAGCGACAACGGCCAATCCAGCCAACTCGCCAACCAGTTCGTCGCCGCGTTCCACAAGCGCCGTCCCGGGGCGAAGATTGTGGTACGCGACGTTGCCGCAGCCGAACCCGTACCCCACCTCAATGCCGAGCGCTTTGGCGCCTTCATCACCAAGGCGGAAGAGCGCAGCGCCGCGCAGCACGCGGTGGTGGCGTATTCCGACATCCTGATCAACGAACTCAAGCAGGCCGACGTGATCGTGCTGGGCTTGCCCATGTACAACTTCGGCGTGCCCTCGCAGCTAAAGGCCTACTTCGATCACATCGCCCGAGTCGGCGCGACGTTCAAGTACACCGAGAAGGGTCCGGTGGGTCTGCTTACCGGCAAGAAGGCCTACGTGTTCGCAGCCCGCGGCGGGGTCTACGCCGGTACGCCCATGGATACACAGACCAGCTATGTGCGCGATTTCCTGCGCTTCATCGGTATAACCGACATGGAATTCGTCTATGCCGAAGGCCTCGCCATGAGCGCGGAGCACAAGGAAGCCGGCCTCGCCAAGGCCGTGGCCGAGATCGCGCGTCTCGCCGCCTAAGGTTGCCGCTCGAGAGAAATATTTGCCAGGAGACCTAAGATGAACACCCGAACCCTGATCCACGTCATCGAGTCGATGCCGACTTCCGACGGCGCCGGAGTCAAGCTGCGCCGGAGCCTCGGCAGCCAGCGCGGTTTGCACGTGGATCCCTTCTTGATGCTGGATGAGTTCTATTCCGACAACCCGGACGACTACATGGCCGGCTTCCCGGCGCATCCGCACCGCGGCTTTGAAACCGTCACCTACATGCTCGATGGCCACATGCGCCACGGGGATCACCTCGGCAACCGCGGCGACCTCGGCCCCGGCGACGTGCAGTGGATGACGGCGGCGCGCGGCATCATCCATTCCGAGATGCCGCAGCAGAGTGAAGGCCGTATGCGCGGCTTCCAGCTATGGCTCAATCTTCCGTCGAAGGAGAAAATGAAGCCGGCCGGCTATCGCGACATTCCCGCGGGCGAGATCCCGCGGGTGTTGCTGCCGCAGGGTGGTGAAGTGAAAGTCATTGCCGGCACGCTGACGCTGGATGGGGCCTCGACCAGCGGCCCGGTCAACGGCAGCGGCCCGAACCTCAGCACCGATCCCTTGTACCTCGACGTTCGCCTGCCGGCCGGAGCGGTATTCAGTGCGCCGGTCGCCGCAGGCTACAATGCGTTCCTCTATACCTATGAAGGCAATGCGAAGATAGGGGCTGCCGGCGAGTCCAAGCCGCTGCCGCATCGCGCGGCAGGCGTCTTGTCTGATGGCGAGAGTGTGCGGGTGCAGGCGGGGGCCGACGGTGTACGCTTCCTGCTGCTGGCAGCGAAGCCGCTGCGCGAGCCGGTGGTACAGTACGGTCCGTTCGTGATGAACACGCGCGAGGAAATCGAGCAGGCGCTCGCTGACTATCGCGACGGGCGATTGGGCGCGGCGGCCTGAAACAGATTGGAGCCTTATGGGCGCTGACGTGAAGAAAATGGATATAACCAGAACGGTCCTTCCGCTCGAACACTACGGCTCACCGGAGATCGTTTCCTTTCGCGGTCTCCCGGGCGGGGACGACAAGGATCACTTTGCGTTGATTTTCACGTCTCGACAGGGCGACCCGAAAGACCCGCTGGTGCGGATTCATTCCGAATGCGTCACCGGGGACGTTCTTGGCTCGCTGCGTTGTGATTGCGGAAAGCAGCTGGCGGAAGCCTTGTCCCGCCTCGCTCTCGAGGGGGGAATTCTCATTTACCTCCGGCAAGAAGGCCGGGGAATCGGTCTGGATGAGAAATTGAGAGCATACAAACTTCAGGATTCCGGATTCGACACCTACGAGGCGAACGTGCGGCTCGGTCACCAAGCGGATGCGCGTTCCTACGCGCTTGCCGCCGAGATTCTACGAGTGCTGGAGGTGCCGAGGATCCGACTCCTGACAAGGAATCCGGACAAGGTGCGTCAATTGCGCAACGCAGGCATTGATGTTGCGCTCCAGGTGAAGACCGGGCTGCACGTCAATCCTCGCAACGAGAAGTATCTCCAAGCGAAGGAACGGCGCGCTGCGCGCGTCGCCGGGAGTGATGTCAAGAGGGGAACGGTGAAACGCGAAGAGTAGTGCGCTGCTGTTGGATGCTCTTCATTCTCGAAAGGTCAATTGCCAACTTGCCGTCTCTTGGATAATCGTGCGACTCGATTTGCGCACGCGCCGCATTCGGCGAAAGTTGCACATCACTGAGAATGAGCGGTACGCTATCGAGTGATTTTTCATTCAGATTTTTCTATCAACCAACTCGAGCACGCCCATGGCCAAGAAAGACTCCGCCAAGCAGAACGACTTGGCGCTCCGCAGAGAAGCCTCTCTCATCACACCGACCG
>DATBCB010000041.1:0-10038 GCA_036270675.1 Acidobacteriaceae bacterium
TTCAGGTCCAAGTCTTTGCTGGTCACAGACTTCCAATGCGCGCCGCCATCCTCGGTCCGCAACAGCGTAAAGTGGCCATTCACCGGATCGCCCAGCAGGTAGCCATTTTTCTGGTCGGAAAACACCAGCCCATCCCAGAAGCCGCTCGCGTCCTTGTTCGTTCCGAGCACTGTCCAATGCGCACAGCCGTCCGTCGTCTTGTACAGCCGGCTCTGGTCGCCCGGACCGGACGACATCACGATCGCCGTCTGCGCATCCCACGCCCAGATGCTGCGAAAATCCAGCTTTTCAGCGCCCTGTGGCATACTGCACCGCTGCCATACATAACCGGAGTCCTCGGTCCGCAGCACCGTCCCCCGCGCCCCGCTTGCCCAGGCCACGCCGTCGCCCGCAGCATGTATGCCCCGCAACGGCTGGTGGGTGCCGCTATGCTCGGTCTCCCACGGATTCCAGACCGTGCTCGACGAAGCTGTCGATTTCGGTACGAGCTGGGCAGAGGCCGGCAGAGTAAGACAAGCAGTTGCCAGCCCAAGCCCCACCAGCCCGCTCCCCAGGAGAACAGCCCTCAGTACAGAAACGAAGGAACAACGCATGCCCTCGTAGGATAAATGGGCCAGCCGGCCTCTGCTCAAATGCCCTCAACTCTGCATTCCGCTTACGGAAACAGGTCTTTTGCCGCGCAACTATACTGGCCGGCATCGTGAGACTCGGCTCCCTCAGTGCGCTGGTTCTTTCCGCGCTCGCCCTCCACACTTCCGCTTTCCGGGCACAACAGCAGAATCCCTACAGCTTCTCGACGCAGACCAATCTGGTAACCCTCCCCACGCAGGTCACGACGCTCGAAGGCGACTTCGTCTACGGACTGAAGGGAAGCCAGTTCGTTGTCACCGACAATGGCATCCCGCAGCACGTTCGTCTCGAAGAAGCTCCCGAACAGACTGGCCTCTCGCTCGTGGTCGTGGTGCAGTGCAGCGGTGCCGCCGCCATGGAAGCGTCAAAACTCGCTGGTCTCGGCACCATGATCGAGGACATCATCGGCGGCGCCCCGCATGAGGTTGCCATTCTTACCTACGGAGCGAAGTACTCTCTGCTCGCCGATTTCACCTCCGATTCCGGGAAAGTCAAAGCCCTCATTTCCACCATCAAGCCGTGCGCAGGAGGGGTTGCGACTCTTGACGCCGTCGATCACGCGACCAACCTGCTCGAGTGGCGCGAAAATCACTACCGCCGCGCCATCCTGCTCGTCAGCGAAACCCGCGACCACGGCAGCCACGCCACTGCTCAGGAAGTGATCGAAGAGCTGGGCCGGACCAACACCGTAGTCAACTCGGTTGCCTACTCGCCCGGACGCGATCAGTTCCTCAGCCAGCTCAAATCCGACGCGGGCGGCGGAAGCACCGGCACCATGGATCTCCTGCCTCTGCTCTTCATGGCCATCAATGCCATGCGCGAGAACGCATCTTCGGAACTCGCCACGCTCTCCGGCGGCGAATACCTCAACTTCACCACCCGGAAAGGCTTTGACCAGGCGCTAGGCCACCTGGCAAACCAGGTTCACAATTTCTATCTGCTAAGCTTCCAGCCGCAGGGCACGCCTGCCGCCGGGTATCACGCGCTTCGCGCCGCCGTTCCGGATCACCCCGACGCTGTCATCAGGAGCAGATCAAGCTATTGGTCCGAACCAGCGCCACCGGCCGAGACACATTAATCCCATCCGGACCTGGCGTTCAGCCGTTATTCCGTCCACAACATCGCAAAGCGCGAAGCACCCCGGCACCGCCGCCAGCAGGCGAGGGTTCTTGACCTTGGTATACACTGTATACATGTCAGCGAGCCCCACCGCAGCCCGGATCCCCACTGCCACCCGGATCGCCACCGCCGCCCGCCGACTCCTCGACGACGAGGGTGCCGATTCCGTCACCATGCGCCGTGTCGCCGATGCCGTCGGCATCACCGCGATGGCGCTCTACCGCCACTATGCGGATCGCGCTGCCCTCCTGAATGTTCTCGCCAATGAAGGCTTCGATGAACTGGCTATCCAGCTCTCGGCCGCGCGCCTCTCCGGCGACATCGAGAAGCGGCTCATGAAGATTCTCGACGTCTATCTCGACCATGCCCTCCACAACCCGCGTCTCTTCGAGCTCATGTTCCTCCGGCAACGCGAAGGCGCTCGCCAGTATCCGGGCGACTTCAAGGCCGGCCGCTCCCCCACCGCCAATCTCATGGCCGCGTTGATTCAGGAAGGCATGGACGGCGGCTATTTTCGCAAGGACGATCTGTGGGAGATCGTCTTCGAGATGGGCGCGCTCCTGCAGGGGCTCATCATGCTCTATCTCGGCGGCCGCATGGCCATGTCGCCGGACCGCTTTCGCACCTTCTGCCGCAAATCGTTCTGGAGGTATATCCATGGCATTCGCAACTAGCGCCCGTCGCATCGGCATCGCCCTCCTTGTCATTGCTGTCTCCGCCTTCTTGGTCTGGTTCGGCAACGGCCTCGACCCGTGGTGGCCCCTGCTCTGGTTCGCACCGTTGCCCGTATTGCTCTTTGCCTTGCATAGCACCTGGCGCAGTGCGGCCGTCGTCGCATTCCTCGCATGGCTCCTCGGCTGCCTCAATTTATGGCACTACTTGCGCCTGGTTGGCGTTCCTGCGGCCGCGTGGTTCAGCATCTTCGGTACCGTCGCCGTGATCTTCGCCGCGGCCGTTTTGGCCTTCCGCGCCCTGATGCATCGCGGCGCTCCGTGGAGCGCGCTCGTCGTCTTGCCCGCAATCTGGGTCTCGCTGGAGTACCTCCGCAACCTCACCACGCCGCATGGCACTGCGGGAAGCCTCGCCTACTCGCAGCTCCATTTCCTCGCCTTCCTGCAGCTCGCGTCCATCACCGGGCCATGGGGCATGAGTTTTCTGCTGCTGCTCTTTCCCGCCGCGCTCGCCATCGGTCTGTACCTGCGCCGCTCGCAGCCGCAGCAGGCACTCAGCATCGTCGCCGCGTCCCTCGGCATCATCGTCCTGATTTTGGTTTTCGGCGTAGTGCGCCTCGCCATTCCGCAATCTCAGAAGGTCAAAGTAGGACTTATCGCCTCCGACACTCCGGCCAACGTGAACGTCGCTGCTCCGGGCGCAACGAGCAGGCGCCTCTTCGCGGACTACGCGCGCGAAGCAGAGGGCCTCGCCGCCCGCGGCGCGCAGTTCATCATCGTGCCCGAGAAACTCGCCACCGTCACGGATACCGATGCCGGTGAGACCGACGACATCTTTCAGCCGCTCGCCGATAAAACCGGATCCACCATCGTCGTTGGCCTCGTTCACAAGTCCGGGCTTCATGAGTACAACCAGGCCCGCATCTACACTCCGCAAGCGCCCGTCGCGAGTTATGACAAGCACCACATGCTGCCGCCCTTTGAATCCAATCTCACCCCCGGCACCTCCCTTACACTTCTGCCGCAACCGCAAGGGACGCGCGGCGTCGCCATCTGCAAGGACATGGACTTCACCCCGCTCTCCCGCCGCTATGGCAATGCGGGCGCGGGATTGATGCTCGTGCCTGCATGGGACTTCAACATCGATCGCGCCTGGCACGGCCACATCGCCGTGATGCGCGGAGTGGAGGACGGCTTCAGCGTCGCGCGCGCGGCAAAGGATGGCTATCTCACCGTGAGTGACGATCGCGGCCGCATCGCCGCCGAAACGCGGAGCGACTCCGCGCCTTTCGCTACCCTGCTGGCCGATGTCCCCGCAGCGCACGACAGCACTCTTTACCTTCTGCTGGGCAACTGGTTCGCATGGCTCTCGCTGGCAATCTGCGCCTTCACGCTCGTACGACTCGCCTCCCTGCGCCGCTCCGTCGATTTACCGGCAATGGACGCGTCCATCTCCCCAGCGGCATAGAGTTCTATGTAAACCGCGGGCACCGGATGACAACCGTAGAGGTCGCGGCTCAAAGTGGCTGGG
Organism: Acidobacteriaceae bacterium; assembly: GCA_036270675.1. Taxonomy (GTDB): domain Bacteria; phylum Acidobacteriota; class Terriglobia; order Terriglobales; family Acidobacteriaceae; genus KBS-83. The sequence goes on from DATBCB010000041.1 coordinate 3,952, forward strand.
ATGGCCGCGAGCCGCCTGCACGCTGCATCCAATCCTCCATATTCAATTGGCCTGTATAAACAGAGGAGGGATCGGCGCAGCACGCCGCGCAAATACTTGAGCACAAATATCTCAGTCGAGCCGCTTCACATCGCCGTCGTTGTCATCGGCCGCAACGAAGGCGAACGCCTGCGCGCCTGTCTCACCTCCGTGCTCGCCATGGACTACCCGCGCGATCATCTCGACATCCTCTATGTCGACTCCGCGTCCACCGACGACTCCGTCGCCCTCGCGCAAAATCTCGGCGTCCGCACCATCGTTCTCGACGGCCCCACCACCGCTGCGCGCGGCCGTAATGCCGGCTGGACCCGGACCTCCGGGCCGTTTGTGCTTTTTCTCGACGGCGACACACTTCTCGATCCCGCCTTCGTCCGCAACAGTCTCGATCGCTTCGACGACTCATCTATTGCCGGCGTCTTTGGTGACCGCCGCGAGATGCGCACCGCCGATTCCATCTACAACGCGCTCTTCGATCTCGATTGGAACACGCAACCCGGCTTCACCATCTTCTTCGGAGGCGATGCTCTTGTCCGCCGCGAAGCCCTTGTTGACGTCGATGGCTACAACGAACACCTCATCGCCGGAGAAGAACCGGAGATGTGCCGCCGCATGCGCGAGCGCGGCTACCGCATTTTCCACGTCGCCGAGCCCATGACCCGCCACGACCTCGCGATGCACAGCCTCGCCCAGTACTGGCGGCGCTCCATGCGCACGGGCCATGCCTACGCGGAAATTTCCTCGATGTACAGCAGCACTCCCTACCCGCTGTGGAGTGCTGAGAGCCATCGCAATGTCATCCGCGGTCTCTTCTGGCTCGTTGCGCCGGCGGGTTGCGCCGTCACGTCGATCGCGCGCCGCTCCTGGCTACCGATCGGTCTCTTCGCCGCCGGTGCAGTTGCGCTCGGCGTGCGCACTGCGTTGCGCGCCTCAGCCAAAACCCGCTCGCCGCGCCTGCTGCTCGCCTACGCCTTGCACTCGCATCTGCAGCAGGTCCCAATCCTGTTCGGGCAACTCGGCTTCTGGCTCCAGCGACGCAGGGGCCGTCGCTCAGGCATCATCGAGTACAAGACCTCCTGACAAGGGCTCCTCGTATGTTCGAAAACTTCAGACAGGACTGGCAAACCTACAACGGCGACCTCAGCTGTCGCGGCCTCTGGGTCATGGCCGTGTATCGCTTCGGCCGCTGGCGCTACACCATAAAGTCGGGGTTCATCCGCAAGCCCTTCTCACTGCTCTACAAGGTGCTCAAGGTCGTCAGCGAAATCCTCACTTCGGTCGAGCTCCCCTGCGAGGTCATCCTCGGTCACGGCGTCGTCATCGAGCACGCCTTCGACATCGTCGTCAGTGGCGATGCCGTCCTCGGCGACGATGTCGTGCTGCGCAACGGCGTCACCATCGGGCTGCGCCATCGCGCCTTCCGCGGCTCGCCGGTCATCGGCAATCGCGTCGACATCGGTGCTGGCGCCAAGATCCTCGGCCCCATCACCATCGGTGACGATGTCTCCATCGGAGCCAATGCTGTTGTCATCACCGATGTTCCTGCCAACTCCATCGCTGTCGGCATCCCCGCCCGCATCCGCCCACGTTCCAGCCGCGCCGCCGCGGCCTTCGATCCCGTAGCGCCGCCGGAGGCTGCCGCGCTTCCGCCCACACCGCTTGAGCAATAAACCACATAAACCACAGCTGTCATGGTGAGCGGACCGAAGAGCCTGCCCTGAGCCTGTCGAAGGGACCTGCAGTCAGCGACGCACGCTTAACAAGTGTCCTTGAATGGTGCAGCGAAGAATGGTGCAGCGAATTTGACTCACTACACTCGATCGCACGCTACCGCACGCGAATCCCGCGAGCATCCAGATACGAGGTCACCGCCGCCGTGCTGGCAACGGAATCCGCCAGCCCCACATATCCATCCGGCCTCACCAGATACGCTGCATTCCGCCATAACCCCGTCCGCCGCATCTCTTTTCGCCACGGAAACACGTGCAGCGGCAGCCTTCGCGCCTCGCACAGCGCCCGCATCTCTTTCGCCGCATCGCCATACACATGCATCTGCCAGTCCAGCGATCGCAGCGGCGCAAAATTGTCCCCTGCACCATCGGCATGCTGGACCCAGGGCAGGCGATCGCCGCCTTCGATTCGCTCCGTCCACCCCACGCTCAGGCTGCTTCCTTCGTAGTCAATCTCCGTCTGCGAGACCCGGCGAAACATGATCCGCCGCGTCGCCTTGAAGGCGAAAAGCAGCGGCACCAGCAGCGGCACGATATGCAGTCGTATCAGCCGTGCCATCGCCCCAGAGCTGGTCACGCCCGTAAATGCGCGATCCGTCGTCGCTACTAGTGTCCGCGCAAATCCAATACGCTCCTGCTCGTAGCTGTCCAAAATCGCCGCATTCCCGCGTCCTTGTACAACTGCGGCCAGCTTCCATGCCAGGTTCACCGCGTCGCCAATTCCGGTATTCATCCCTTGTCCGCCAACCGGGCTGTGGATGTGCGCCGCATCCCCCAACAGGAATGCCCGCCCTTTGCGGAAGTGGTCCGCCACGCGATGATGCACACGGTAGGTCGAAAACCAGTTCACCTTCTGCACATCGATCCTGATCCACTCGAGTACCCGCTTGCTCACATCCTCCCAGGCCAGAGTTTCCGCCCGCGCTTCGAGTTCCTGTCGTATGGTTCCGATCAGCCGCGCGCGCCCCTCGCGCTTCAGCGGAAAGACGACCAGGAAATCCGTCCGGTCCACCGCGACGTGCAGCTCGCCATTGATCGTTTCGCCGCTCGCTTCCACATCCGCGACATAGAACATGTGCTCGTACGTCCCGCCGGGAAAGCCAACGCCCAGCGCCTCACGTATCGTCGATCGCGCCCCATCGCATCCGGCAACATAGGCCGCCTTACACACCTCTTCGCCACCATCGGCGTGCCGCAGATGCCCCGTCACTCCCTCCGCCGTTTCTTCAAAGCGCACCAGCTCGGTCTGCCGCTCGACTTCGACGCCTGCCTCACGCAGCCGCTCGATCAGCAAACGTTCGTGCTCATCCTGCGGATAGACCAGCGCGTAGGGGAACGGACTCAGCCCCACTCCCATCTCGCCCAGGACCGCATGCATCACCTTCTTGCCCGCCACCCACATGTTTGCTGCGATGGTCTTTCGCCCCGCTGCCACGACTGCATCGGCAATGCCAAGCTGCTGGTAGAACTCAAGCGTCCGCGCCTGTACTGCCAGCGCGCGCGAGGTCGTTCCCGGCTCCGCCGTCTTGTCGACGATCCGCACCCGCACGCCCAGCCGCGCCAGCCAAAGCGCCAGCACCAAACCCGTCGGCCCCGCGCCGACAATCAGGACGTCCAGCACATCCGCGTCGTGATTCGAGATCGCATCCATGGCATCGCCTCGCTCCGCATTCCTGAACCACCTGCGGCAGCCAGCTTAAAGCGAACGCTTCGCAATCCACGCAAAATTTCGAAGCATCAGTGGCCGGCATCCCCTGCATCGCGCAGTGCTAGCGCTCTCCGCACCAGCCCCAGCACGATCGCCTCGGCCTCTGCCTCGCTTCCGCAGCTCTCCGCCAGCGCATCGAAGAACTCAAACGACGTCAGCGCCGCCAGCGCCGCTGCACGCTGCTGCGGATCACCATCGCCGCGTCCCAATGTCTCCACAATTCGCGTAGCCGCCATCCATCGGCGTCGGTTCCTCGCCTCAATCACCCGACCGAACTCCGGATCGATCGCTCCAATCCCATGCACCCGTCGCAGCAACATCCGGTTCCGCGCCCAGAAGCCGCAAAAGATCCCCACAAACTTCACCAGTTGCGCATCGCCGGGCGGCTGCATCATCACCTCGCGCATCCGCTCCATGCCGCTGTCCAGCGCGATGAGGTCGAAGACCGCCTCCAGCACCCCCGTCTTCGTCCCGAAAAGATTGTGGATAGTCTGCCGCGTCACGCCGCTCTCTGCTGCTAACGACGCCATGGTCAGCCGCGGATAGCCCTTCGCCGTCAATTGCGCCTTCGCCGCCCGCAGGATCGCCGCCCGGCTCTCATCCATCTGCTCCAGCCGCTTGCCCAGGTCGTAAGGCCGCTTCTCCGGCTCTTTCGGTCGCTTCGTCACAAATGCATCTTAGAGGCCTCAATTTAATTTGACAACATGTAAATTGAAATGTAAAACTGACCAGCATAGAGAAGGAAGGCCGTCATGAGTAGCAACCGGGTCAACTCGCAACTCAAGCCTTCAGGGCAGGGAACAACCGCAGGCGTAAACCTCCCCAGCGAATTTCCTGTGGGATTCCCGCTTTTTCCTTTGCCATTGAAGATCGGTTTCTGGTTATGCATCGCGATCGCTGTCGCCGTTGTCCTGCGCCGCGTCTTCGCGCTCGCTACTCCGCCAAACCCGAATGCTCCACCCCAACTCGTCGGCCTCGACGCCTACTTCACTGCGCACGCCACCCTCACCTACGTCCACATCCTGTGCGCGCTCATTTTCGTTCTGCTGCTGCCGCTGCTCTTCTGGCGCCGCACCCGGAACTCTGTCACGCTCGGCCGCGCCATCTTCCCGCTGGGCGTCATCGTCGGCATCACCGCTTACGCTATGAGCGCTCACGCCGTCGGCGGATGGCTCGAGCGCTCGGCCGTCCTATTCTTCAACACGCTTTTTCTCTACACCCTGTATCGTGCATGGTCCTTCGCCCATGTCCACGACCGCCCGCAACAACAACGCTGGATGCTTCGCGCCATCGCCATCCTGCTCGGCGTCGCCACCACGCGTCCGGTCATGGGCGTCTTCTTCGCCACCTCGCGGCTCACTCACCTCACCCCGCAACAGTTCTTCGGCATTGCCTTCTGGATCGGATGGTCGCTCAACACCGTCATCATGGAGCTCTGGCTCCGCCGCGGACGCACCGCCTTCGCTTAATCGCCACACCTATCGCGCAGAAAGGAGAAACAATGAACACGCAAATCAAATCTGCCCCAACCCGGGCCCAGAGACCCGCGGCCCAGAGACCCGCGGCCGTCCACCAGGGCCCGCATCCAGGCATGCTCGCCATCCTCTACATGGTGCTCTTCTGCGCCGGCCTCTATCCCGTCACCCAGTTCTACAAGCTGCCGTACTGGCCCGGCCCATGGGAGCCCGACTCTGTCATCATCCCCTTCTTCCAGACTCAGGGCGGCCGTGTGCTCCTCTGCATGTTTCTGCAACTCGGCGCCATGATCTGCCTCGGCATCTTCACTGCCACCGTCGTCAGCCGGCTGCACTTTCTCGGCGTGCGCGCCGCCGGTATCTATATCGCACTCTTCGGCGGCTTCATGGTCGTCTTCGACGCCATGGCCGGCACTATGGCCATGTGGGCGCTCCTCCGTCCCGGCGTCTCCGTACACCCAGACGTCCTGCTCGCGCTCTACTACCTCGGCTACGGACTTGGCGGTCCGGGATTCTCCATCCCCATGGGACTGCTCATCGCTGGCATCTCCATCCCCGCCGCCTTTATGAAGCTCCTGCCCAAGTGGGTCATCATCTTCGGCCTCATCCTCGCCGTCGCAGGTGAGCTGAGCTGGTTCCACCTGCTCGTCTTCCCCAAATTGCTTTTCCTTATTCCGCTCGTCCGCTTCCCCGGTTTCATATGGCTCATCGCGACCGGCTTCCTCTTGCCGAAGACAAGACGGCCGGCATCGCAACTCGCGGCATAGCAGAGCCCGGTTCCACGCACGCTATACTGACGCCCCATGAAGGCATTGCAACTCCTTGCTCTCTGCGCCGCAACTGCACTGGGTATCCCAGGTCTCACTTCCGAGACCTGGGCGGCCGAGCCTCCCTCCGCTTCCGTTCCTGCCGCAACCCAGCAAATGTCGTTGCCCAGCCACGGCAGCGCGCTGCTCGGCATCTTGTATCTCGCCGCCGGAGCCGGCTCGCATCCCACCGCCGTCATCTTCGACGGCTTCCCGGGATACGAGCAGAATCTCGACATCGCCCAGACCCTCCGCGCTCACGGCTGGAACGTGCTCGCCATGCACTACCGCGGATCGTGGGGCGTCAAAGGCAAATTCTCCTTTGAGCATGC
>DATBCB010000042.1:0-11137 GCA_036270675.1 Acidobacteriaceae bacterium
GCTTGTCTCTAAAACTAGCCCTAAGCAGATTCCCCTGCGTACCTTTCAGAGAGTCTCGGTTGGGTGCGGTGCTAAGGCCCCGCGCACGGCCTGCGATCGACCGAAATAGATTCAGGGAAATTCAGCGGAGCTGGCAGCCTCGGCGCGGCTGCCGACATCATCCATCCGTAAGTGATCGTCCTAGCCTGGAGGGCAGGAAATGCCAGCATGTCCGGAATGTGAAAGCGCACTCGATATTGACGCCGATGATGTAGAAGAAGGCGACGTGGTTTCGTGCGAAGAGTGCGGAACCGAATTCGAAATCGTGGCCACCGAGCCCTTGCAGCTCTCGCAAGTGGAAGACGGCTATGATGATGACGACGAGGATCTCAAGGATGAGGAAGAGGAGTAAGGATGCATAGCCGCTTTGTGCGCCACATCGGCCGATGTATGGGCGCGCCTCTTGTACTAAGCGGGCTGCTTATGGGGCCCTGTGAGTTTATCGCTCTCCCCGCCGCCAATGCCCAGACAGCGCAGCGCGTGGTGCAGGGGAAAGTGGAGCTTTCGAGCGGAGGCATGGCGAAGGGCGCCATTGTCTACCTCAAGAATAGCAAGACACTCGAGGTGCGCACCTACATCAGCACCGCGGATGGCAGCTATCGCTTCGGACAGCTCAATTCAGACGCCGACTACACGATTTGGGCGGAGTACCAGGGCAAGAAGTCCAAAGAGAAGACGATCAGCTCCTTTGACAGCAAGCCGGTATTTAATGTGCTGCTGAAGATCGACGCATAGTGGTGTGACTGGCTGAGCGGCGCTTCGCGCCCATATTGAACGACAGGTACAGCAGGTCCGTAACTCCTGCTTCGATACGTTCAGGATGGCAGCCGTCCGAAAAATGAAAGCCGCCTCAGGTGAGGCGGCCTTCGCTTGCTGATTTAAATTCCCTTTACTCGCCACGCTTCCAGTTCATCAGATCGCCCAGCGTGGTGGTAGAGCCGGATGCGGCAGGCGCCTTGTAGGCTTCCACATCGGCGCGGCTGCCCTCTTCGCCTACGGCACGCAGGCTGAGGCCGACCTTCTTCTCCTCCGGGTTCATCTTGATGATTTTGAAGTCGTACTCGTGCCCGGCTTCGAGCTTCACCGGCTGACCCAGTGCATCGGCTGCCTCGGAAACGTGGCAGAGACCTTCGATGCCCTCGGCAATCTCTACGAAGGAGCCGAACTGCGCCGAGCGCAGCACCTTGCCCTTCAGCACGTCGCCAACGCGATGCTGATCGAAGAAGGTTTCCCAGACATCGGGCTGAAGCTGCTTGATGCCGAGCGACAGGCGGCGATTCTCCGCCTCCACGCCGAGCACCACGGCACGCACCTTCTCGCCCTTCTTCAGCACTTCGGAAGGATGCTTCACGCGCTTGGTCCAGCTCAGGTTCGAGACGTGGACAAGACCGTCGATGCCATCCTCGATCTCGATAAAGGCACCGAAGTCGGTGAGATTGCGCACGCGGCCTTCCACGATCGCTCCGGCCGGGTAGCGCTCCGAGAGATGCTCCCACGGATTCTCGAGCAGTTGCTTCATGCCGAGCGAGATGCGCCGGTCGTTGGGGTTCACGGAAAGCACGACCGTCTCGACCTCGTCGCCGGGCTTGACCATCTTCGACGGATGCTTCATCCGCTTGGACCAGGTCATCTCGGAGACGTGAACCAGGCCTTCAATACCCTGCTCCAGCTCGACGAACGCGCCGTAATCGGTGACGCTGAGGATGCGGCCGCGCACGCGCGCGCCGATCGGATAGCGCTCCACTGCATCGAGCCACGGATCGGGCGTGAGCTGCTTGAAGCCGAGCGAGACCCGCTGCTTGTCCTTATCGAACTTCAGCACCTTTACCTGGATCTCGTCGTTGACGTTGACCAGGTCGCGTGGGTGCGTCAGCCGGCCCCAGGACATGTCGGTGATGTGCAGCAGGCCATCGATGCCGCCGAGGTCGACGAAAGCGCCGTAGTCGGTCAGGTTCTTCACCGTGCCATTGAGAATCGCGCCCTCTTCCAGGTGCTCCAGGGTCAGGGTGCGCTTGCTGTTCTGTTCCTCTTCGAGGATCTCCTTGCGGGAGACCACGACGTTGCCGCGCTTCTTGTTCAGCTTGATGACGCGGACGTCGATCGGCTGACCGATGTAGGCGTCAAGGTTGCGTACGGGCCGGATTTCCAACTGCGAGCCGGGCAGGAACGCCTTGATGCCGATATCGACGGTGACTCCACCCTTGACCCGGCCGACCACAGTCCCGGTGATGGGGGTCTTGTCGGTGTAGGCCTTCTCGATGGAATCCCACACACGATGGCGCTGCGCCTTCTCATAGCTCAGCAGGTAGCCGCCTTCCGCTTCCTCGCGCTCCACCATCACGTCGATCACATCGCCAGGGTGCAGCTTGGACTGGCCGGTATGGTCAGTCACCTGCTCCAGCGGAATGAGACCCTCGCTTTTCAGGCCCACATCCACCACCACATGCTTGTCCGTCAGCTTCACCACTGTGCCCTGGATGATGTTGTTTTCATCGCCCTGCGCAATGGCAGCCTCGGCGGCCTGCTCGCGGTCAAAGGACTCCAGTGCCGCGGCAAAATCCTCCATGCTCATCTCTTCGTCGGCCGCTTCGGCAGTCGCGACCGATGTGTCGTGAGACTCAGACTCGGAGGTGTGGCCAGCATCGCCGTGCTGATCTTCAGCATTCCGGTTTTCAGCATTCCGGTCTTCGGCGTTCTGGTGGTTGTAGGTGGGTTCGGTCGACGGCTGTTCATGCTCCGTCGCGGCATCAAGCGTTGGGGTTTCCAGTTGGGTGTTCAGGGGTTTGCTCTCGGTTTGTTCGGAATATTGGGCGTCAGCCATAGCAACCAGCTCCGGATTCGTCGGCGGCGCCATCTACCGCCTCGGCGCTCTGGCAACAAGCCCCGCATAGGGCGTATCGAACAGTCGCCGGCAAGGTGCGCCAATCGGGGGGAAGTCAGGCCCTTGTCGAGCAGCGTGCAAAGCAGTTCCGGAGAGACCCGGCATAGCTTGCTCCGCTTCGGCTTCCTGACGGTGGCGAACCCAGGGCACTCGCTGCTGCTGCCCGCATCTTTACCGGAAGGCGATTCCGCCGGGCCCGCTGGAGTCCGCGAAAACTCCGTGGACGCATTGCAGGTCTCCAGTGAGGGAGTTGCCTTTTAGCTTCGGAATGGGCAGGGATTGCAGTGGAAACCACATCTGCGAATCCAGCAGACAGGGCTTCACTCACAAGTGTAGCAACCGGCTATAGGGCAGTCAAACAAAGTTGAGTGCGAGCCAACCTCGTGAATGGAATATGAATCGGCGCGGACGGCAGCCGCCGGTGCGCCCCGCATTGCCGCATACGCGCGCCTCTGTGATACTCGCGTTTGTGGATCATCTGTGGACGCCCTGGCGTTACGCATACGTCACCCAAGAGGATACCCGGGAGAGCCGCGCTGGCGTGCCCGCCGCGCTCGCAGCCTGGCCAGGTGACCGCCATTGCGTCTTTTGCAACCTGATCGCCGCAGCCGACTACGCCATCGAGCATGGCATGGCGGAGGAGGCGGCGGACCGCGCGGCCAACATCGTGCTGCGTGGGAAGACCTGCTACATCTGCCTGAATGCCTACCCCTACACCTCCGGCCACGTGATGATCGTACCCCACGCGCATGAAGCGTCACTGGGCGGCCTGGCGGCCGAAACTGCGCTGGAGATGATGGCGCTGGCGCAGCGCACTTCGCGGGCGCTGGAGCGCGCCTATTCGCCGGATGGCGCCAATCTGGGGCTGAATCTGGGCAAGGCCGCCGGCGCCGGGGTGGCCGATCATCTGCACATGCACGTGCTGCCGCGATGGTTCGGGGACACCAACTTCATGACTGTGACCGCGGAGACTCGCGTGCTCCCAGAGATTCTGGAGCAAAGCTGGCACCGGCTGCGCGAAGCGTTTGCAGGCATCTAATTCCCCTGACGCAGGATGCGTGAGGAGGGTCCATGAACAAGCAGCAGACCGAGGTCAAACCGGAGGAGCCCACCACCACTGCGGGCGCCGCGACTTCCGTGGAGCACATTGCGCCGGAAGACCATTACGCCTCCGGCGGCCAGCACCAGGAGCAGAAGAAAGTTCTGAAGAAGAGTGCGCAGAAAGGCGAGCGGGAGAGCGACGAAAACCAGAGCGCCGGACAGCACCGCACGGGCAGCTTTACCGGAACGACCGGCGGCCAGGGGGGCAAGCCTTAGCTTTCCTGCGGGGACGTAGCATTCTTGCGGGGATGTGCCGGCCATAGATTTCGTCAGATTCCTGGAACCCCGCCTGACCGGACGGCGTATCCGCGACAGGAGAAAGCCCATGTCCGTCCTGTCCGATCGCCCTTCCGCCCATCTGGCTGGCTGTGCTGCACTGGTTGCCGTAGCCGCACTCGCATCGCTCCCTGCTCTGGCCCAGGCAACCGGGCATGACTGGCAAAAGACGTATTCGGTGAGCGGCAGTCCTTCGCTGACCATCGAGACCGCCGACAGCGGCCTCGAGATCGCGTCCTGCGGCGACTGCAAAGAGATTCGCGTGCGGGTGCACGCCACCCGCGATCTGAATCAGTACCGGCTGGAAGAGCGCCAGGAGGGCGACCACGTCTTCTTCTCGTTCAAGGAGAAGCCGCACGTCGGAATGTTCAACTGGAGAAACGAGAACGGGACAAAGGTGACGGTGGAGACGCCCGCACATCTGGACCTCGATGCGGGAACGGCAGATGGCAACCTGGTCGCGCGCGGTCTTTCCGGCACGCTTCAGGTGCATGCGGGCGACGGCTCGGTGCTGCTGGAAGATGTGAACGGCGCGCTGCGCTTGAGAACCTCTGACGGCAATGTGACCGTCCGCCAGGCGAAGGGCACGCTGGAGGCGCGCGGCTCCGACGGCCATATGACGATTGACGGACAGTTCACCGGGGTGCAGTTGCACACCAGCGATGGCAACCTGGACTTTACGCTCGCCCCGGGCTCACAACTGAACGCAGCCTCGCGCATCGAGAGCTCGGATGGGCATGTCATCGTGCATGTGCCCTCCACGCTGGCGGCCGATCTCGACATCACGACGAGCGACGGACGCGTCGATTGCAGCCTGCCGCTGACCATGGATCACTACGACAGCTCGGGCAACCATCTTCATGGTCACCTGAACGGCGGCGGCATGCCGCTCAGCGTGCATACCTCGGATGGCAACGTCAGGATTGCAGCGAGCTGATTTTCAGCCGGTGCGACGTTCGCCCGTGAGGACCGAATCGAGCAGGCCGTTGAGGTTGCTGGCGCGGGTGCGCAGCGTGCTCTCTGCCTGCGTCAGGCTGCCGGTCAGCGCACGATGGCGCGACTGCAAGGTCATGAACTCATCGGCGATGTTGATCGCCGCCAGCACCGCGACGCGCAGCGAATCTACCGTGGTGCCCTGCGCAGCGACGGCACGCATCTTGGTATCGACGAGGTTGGCCAGCCGCTCGATGTACACGGGATCTTGCCCGCGCAGGTGATAGGGCTGGTCGTAGATCTCAACAGTGACGCCTTGGCTGGTATCGTTCATCGCGGGCTGGGTCCTTCTCCTTCTGTGCGCAGTGCGGACTCGGTGCAGTCTCGGACTACGCGGTGAATTCGTCCAGATGCTTCAACAGCCGCTCCACGCGGCCGCGTACGTGGTCCCGCTCCTGCTGCAACTGGCCGATCTCGCTCTCCAGTCGCGACGATTGCTCTGCCCGGTTCGCCAGTTGCCGCTCCAGTTCCGCGCTCTGACGCTCGAGCTCCTCGACCTTCGCTGTGGCCGCCGCGTGTGCCTCACGCTCGGCCTTCAGCAGCTCCACTGCGCGCAGAACGCGCTCTTCAAGAGCCTGAAAATCGGCTGCTGCCAGGGTGTCCGTTGCCTGATCGCTGATGTCCATCGCTACCGCTGCCATACATCCTCACTGCTTGGGGAATGATGCTTACCTAAGGCGCAGTATATCGCCAATGCAAACGGGTGAAAGCAAATCCGATTCGCCCCCTGTGCATATATGTGCCGTAATTGACACCCTCTGATCCGCGCCCTTGTGTTATGCGCCTTGTGTTATGCCCCTCGTGTTATCCCCGTTGTGTTATGCGCGCAAGCGGCCGCCGAGCGACTCGAGCGCCGTGACGATGCTGTTCGACCAGGAGTGCAGCTCCTCGTCGCGGAGAGTGCGGTCCGGCGACTGGAAGGTGGTCGAGACGAGCATCGAGTAGTGGCCTGTCGGAACAGCCTTGCCTTTGCTGTCGCGGAAGATTTCGGCAGGGCGGTATTCCTGCAGCTCGGCGATCTGGAGGGCCGCAAGCGCGGAGCCGACGGCCTCCCAGTGCACCGCGTCGGGAAAGACCAGCGAGAAATCGCGCCGCACCGACTGGTAGCGCGAGAGCTCGCGTACGGCGGGCTCGCGCAGCGATTGGCGGAAGAGCCGGTCGAGATAGATTTCGCCGACCAGCACCGGCTGGCGGAGCTTGCGGCGGGCGCTCTCATCAGGATGCAGCTCGCCGAAGTAGCCGACTGTGCTGCCATCGACCACGCAGCGCGCAGCGCGCCCGGGATGAAGCCAGCGCGGCAGCAGACCGCTCTCCGGCGGGAAGGTGTCGTAGTAGATCGAACGGGAGGCAAAGCGGCTGGTGAGCGCTTCGACGATGCCCTTCAGGTCGTAGAAGTCGACGGGGCGCGAGGAATGCAGGCCATCGCGTAGCTGGCCGGTGGCGCCAAAGGCCAGCCATTGCGCCTCATGCACACGTTCTGACGAACCAGTGAAGACAGTGCCCATTTCGAAAAGCCGCACATCATCGACATTGCGGTTCAGGTTGTGGGCCAGCATGGTGAGCATGCCGGGCACGAGCGACGGCCGCAGCATCCCCGCCTCTTCGCTGAGCGGGTTGTCCATGGCCACGGCAACGCCGCGTTGCGCGGCAAATGTATCTGCATCGGTTGCAGAACAGAATGTAGAAGAAATGGCTTCGTGATACCCGGCGGCAAGCAGCAGCTCGCGCACGGCCGCCTGCTTGGGCGCGTGCGGAAGCTCCAACACCGAGCCGGAGAAACTGGGCAGCGTGTTGGCGAAGCGGTTGTAGCCGTAGACGCGCGCGACCTCTTCGATGAGGTCGATCTCGCGCTCGAGGTCGAGCCGCCAGCTTGGCAAGGTGACAGCGTAACGGCCTTCGCCGGTGCGCTCAAGCGTGCAGCCGAGTGCGCGCAGCACCCCGGTGGCGACTTCGTCGGTGATGCCGGGACCTTCGCTGGTGCGGCCGAGCAGTTGCGCGCAGCGCGCGACGGAAAAAGAGATAGGACGACGGGCCGCGACGCGCGCGAGCACTTCCGGAATGACGACATCGACGAATTCGCCCTCGATATGGCCGCCGCTTTCGAGAATGAGCTGCGATACCAGCGCGGACGCCACCGGCGGTGCGTGGAAGTCCGCGCCGCGCTCAAAGCGATGCGAGGCATCGGAGTGGATGCCATGACGGCGGCTCATGCGGCGCACGACGGCGGGGTCGAACCATGCGGCTTCAACGAGGATGTTCTTGGTGTCGGGCGTGATCATGGTGTCCCAGCCGCCCATCACGCCGGCAAGGCCAAGCGCTTTCTTTTCATCCGCGACGACAACATCGTCGGCATCGAGCACACGATCGACACCATCGAGCGTCTTGAGTTTCTCGCCAGCCCGCGCACGGCGGACGAGGATGGCGCCTTCGATCTTGTCGATGTCCAAGGCGTGCGTCGGGTGGCCCATGCCGAGCAGCACGTAGTTGCTAGCATCAACCGCATTGAGGATGAGCTTCTGGCCGAGCGCAGCAAAGCGCTCCGCCACGATGCCTTGGGATGGACCGATCTTCACTCCGCGCAGGATGCGAGCCGTGAAGCGGCCGCAGGCATCGGGTGCTTCGATGCGAACAGCATGACCTGCCCCGGGCCGTGCAGCTGGCAGTTTTGTATCGAGCGGCGCGAGCGTGAGCCCATAGATCGCAGCCGCTTCGCGTGCAACGCCATAGTGATTCATGGCGTCAACCCGGTTGGTGGTGATGTCCATCTCGAACAGTGAGCCACCAACCGGAGGCGCAACATCGAACACTCCCTCGACGGCTATGCCGCGGAGAGTGAGGTCATCCGCGAGGACGCGATCGGTTGCATCCAGCGGCGGTAAATAGGTTCGGAGCCACGAACTGAGCACGTTCATGCGAATTGCTCCAAAAACCGCACGTCACCGGAGAACGGCAAACCGATGTCGCTGATGCCGTACTTCATCATCGCGATGCGATCCAGGCCCATGCCGAAAGCGAATCCGGAGATCTTCTCCGGGTCATAGGCGGGCTGCTTCTCGCGGACGAAGCCATAGATCGCCGGGTCCACCATGCCGCAGCCCAGCAGCTCGATCCAGCCGGAGTGCTTGCATTTACGGCAGCCTTTGCCGCCGCAGAATATGCAGGAGATCTGCACGTCCGCGCTGGGCTCCGTGAACGGAAAGAACGACGGGAAGAAGCGCGTCTTCACGCTGGAGCCGAAGAAGGCCTTCATGGCGTAATCGAGCGTGCCCTTGAGGTCGGCGAAGGTGATGCCCTCGTCCACGCAGAGGCCTTCGACCTGATGAAAGATCGGCGAGTGCGTCGCATCGGCGGCGTCGTTGCGGTGCACCTTGCCGGGGATGACGAGCCGGATGGGCGGCGGCTGCTGCTCCATGGTGCGGATCTGCACCGGCGAGGTGTGGGTGCGCATCAGCAGGCGATCGCGCAATGGCTTGCGCTCCTGGTGGGCGATGACGAGGGTGTCCTGTGTATCGCGCGCGGGATGGTTTGGCGGAAAGTTGAGCGACTCGAAGTTGTAGTAGTCGGTCTCGACCTCGGGGCCAGTCGCGACCGAGTAGCCGATGGACGCGAAGATGCGCACGGCCTCACGCCAGGTGCGAAGGATAGGATGCTCGGCGCCAAGCTGCGGGCGCGTTCCCGGGAGAGTGACGTCGATGGTTGTGCCGGTGTCCGCGCGGCGCTTGCCCTCGGCGGCATCGGTGAGCAGGATTTCGATCCGCTCCTTGAGGCTGTTGAAGCGCTGGCCGAGCGGACGGCGCGCTTCCGCGGGAGCCGTTTTCAGCCACGCATCGCTTACCGTCTTGAGGCGGCCGTGCTTGCGGCCAAGCCACTCCAGCCGGAATTGCTCGACAGCGTCGGCGCCATCGAGCGAGCCGGCGGCACGCTCCAGATCGGCGGTCAGGGAAGCAAAAGCTCGGTCCAGCGCGGCATCGTCGTAGCCACTCAGCTCAGGGATCGAAGGATCGGACATGGTGAGTGTTCAGGATAAATCAGCATCTACACCGGGGCGGTTATTGCTGATGCGAGCCAGAGATGAACATCCAGAGATGAACATCCAGAGATGAACATTTCGATGAGATATGCGTCAGCCAGCTGCTGACACGTACCCGGAAGCGCGGTGGAAAGCTGCCTTGGGGCTAGGCGAAGAGGATCTGCATTCCAGCGGGTTCATCCATGCAATCTCGCCATGCAATCTCGGAATTCCCGTGCAAATCCCATTACGGCGTGGCAGCATGATCTCGCCGCACATCTCGTCCATCAGGTGCCATCATGCGGATTCTATCCATCGTCGTCGTTTCTTCGCTCGCCCTGCTTTTCGCCGCACCCACACTGCATGCGCAGGCGCTTGCGGAAAAAGCACTGACCACCGCCGCCACTCCCGCCCCCACGCTCAGGATGCCGCAAGTGGACCTTCCACGCGCCACCATGCCGAGCACTACCGTGCATCACTCCACGGGATACCACGCCTCCACCCATCCGGCGACGCACCGCGGAACCGCCAGAACCGCGCACAAAAACTCCCACATCACCGGAAGCAATCCCAGCCACGTCACGTATCGCCGCGTGCAATAGGCGCGGGCGCGCCAGATCGATCGCGAACACCTCGGGGCAGCATAAGAGTCCCCCAAATTCACGCCCGGGGTCTTTCATGCGATTCGCACACGCATTTGCCGCGCCGCTTCTGGCCATGCTGCTCATGACTCCCGCCTTGATTCCCTCTGCTTCAACCGCGCCACGCCATGCCTCGTCCAAGCCCGTGGTCCGCCATCCCGCAGCGCGCAAAGCCACAACGCCGCCCGGTAATCCTCACATGAAGAAGAACGGCCACATCGTCGGCGCACCCGCCACGCGCAAGCATCACAAGTGGCTCTAGTCCAGCCGCACCTTTATCCGACCCTTGTTTATCCGACGCTTGTTACTGCCGCGAATAACTGCTCCTTCGCCATCTCCGGGTTGGCCACCAGCGCCATGTACAGCTTCGCATCGAACTTCTTTCCCGTCGATGTGCCGGACATGTATCGGATGGTGCCGAAGATTTCGCGCTCGAACCACGGCCGGTCGAATTTGCCTGCGATGGCCCACGCGATTCCTGCGTAGGAGTTCGGATCGCGTCCGTCCAGTTCGTATCGGTCGTTCAGCAGCACGGCCCACTCGAAGGCCCGTGCCGGGTTGGGCGCCCACTCCAGAATTTTCTTTCCCCAATACATCCGCAGGATGTTGTGCATCCATCCGTAGCGCACCATTTGTAACTGCGCTGCGTTCCAAAGCGCATCGTGCGTCTCACCGCGCTCTAACTGCTCATAGGTGTACTCGTACTCCCGCCGGTCGCGCAGATGCTCGCGCAGCGTCTTCTCCGCCCAGGGCTCCGCGCACTCGACCGTGTCGTACGTATCGCGCGAGTGGGTGACGAAGTTCACCGCCAGCTCGCGCCATCCGATCAGTTCGTTGACATACGCGTCATACGCGGGCTGCGGTGCGCGTCCCGCATCGACCGCCCGCCTCACCTCAAGCATGATGCGCAGCGGGCTGATGTGCCCGAAGTGAAGATACGGCGAGAGCTGGCTCGTCCCATTGAGCTGCGGCTTACGCCGCGCAGCCTCATAGACTGCAAGCTGGTGCTCGACGAAGTAGCGCAGCCGCCGCAACGCCGCATGCGTGCCGCCGCGAAAGGTATCCACCGGCTTCACGCTGCGGTCGAAGTGCCGCCAGCCTTTGGTGATGTCGTCGTCGAGCGTCCAGCGCGCGATATTCGTATGCTGCCACTGTTTCTCCAGCCTGGGCGCGATCGGCTCCGCCAGATACTTCGGC
>DATBCB010000043.1:0-2530 GCA_036270675.1 Acidobacteriaceae bacterium
GCAGGAGCGGATTCGCAAGGATGGTTCCGGCGCAAAATCCGAGAGGCCCCCTGCACCAGACGAAGAAGCAGTCCTGCGCGAAGAAATAGGCGAAATGCCGCCAGGACCAGAACGGCGCCGAGTCATCGGTTCCCCACTCGCAGCCGACGAGGGCCTTCTTGGCCGCAACGCATAGCAGGACCAGACCGGCTTCCGTCAGCGCCAAAGCAATCGCCGCACCGGCGACCTGCTGTCCACCCAATCCCAACAAACAAATATATAGAAGCGTGAAGACCAGCCCCTCGGCGATGGGCAGAACGCCAATGCCGAAGACGTCAAACAGGACGATCCGTATCAGGAAGAGGGGGAAGTCCGGGAGCCTGCGGGTTTCATTTTCCGCCTCGAACGATGCGCTCGCAAACTTGACGGCGGGGTTTCCGGCCACCGTTATGGGCTCGCCAAGCCGCGACCGCATCTGCCGCCGGAACTGGATATCATTGCCGGGAGTGGAGACGCCCAGAAGGAAGTTGGACGGGAACTGGCCGTATTCTGCCGCGCAGTTGTTGCCGCTGAAGAAATTGTGCGGCATGTCAAGCCGACGCAGATTGAAGTGCTCGGCGCCATAGTCGAGCATGTTCGTGAAACAGCCATTGGACCAGAACACCTGGGAGTCGGCAGCAGCAAGCTCCGGGACGAGGTTGAACATCAAGTCGCACTCCGAGCCGCCAAACCGCGGAAACCGCATGCCGGCGAGCGCTCGCAGGTACTGCCCGGTGACGGTCCAGGTCCACTGTCTCTGGATGCGGTTCATTAGCTGCATTCTGTACATGAGGAGAGCGCCGCGCAGCCCACGCGACGGATACAGCCCGGGCGCCGCCGCCGTGCAGCGAATAAACAGGGCGCCCAGCAAAGAGGTCACGGCGATGACAACCCAGGTGGTGATGAAGGCGAAGAGGGTGAGGTGCCAGACCACCCCGAACAGCGGCGTCACCTTCAGATATTCTGCAGAAAGCTCAACGTCCCCAGCAGGTATCAGGGCGAGGGCGAACCATAAGACGGCCGCGGTTGGGACTATCGTGAGCCAAAACGATATGAAGACCTGCATAAGGATGTTGAGGGTTTCCAGCAGCCATATCGAAAACGCGTACCGGCAGGCATTCGCCGTGCGCTTAAGCTCCGTGCAGCGCGCGCTCAGGCGCGCGGGAGCTCCCTCCCACATCTCCTGCGAACCCACATCGGCCAGAATGGCGGTAAAGGGAGTAATCGAGCTCCCGCGGCCCACGGTCACATTCTCCGCCACGGCGGCTCGCATGCCGATCTTGCAGCCGCTCTCGAGACGAACGCGACCGACGTGCAGGGACTGCCCCGACCATCTCGTCGTCTGAATGTAGGCTCCGGTCTGGATGGCGACATCATCGCCGATGGAGATCAAGTCCAGCGGCCCGGACAGCTGAGCATCTTGCGCGCACTGAAGGTTGTCGCCCACGCGCGCGCCGAGTTGCCGCAACGCGAACGCCATAAGCGGTGCGCTGCGATACATCGTACGCAGCGTGAGAAGCACCAGGTTCTCCAGCCGTCCGATGCACCAGATTCGAAGATGCATTTTGCTCCACTTGGGATACACACCCGGGCTCACATTGTTCTTGCAGATGTCACCACCCATGAAGAGCTTTATGATCATGACCCAGAGCAGCGTGGCGAAGGGCGTGACGAGGGCGAGCAAATACAGCACAAAGGCGGCGATGATGAACGTCCAGAGGCTCGCGGTCGTGAAGAACGTCTCGACTTCGGCAAAGCTCAAGCCGGTGAGAAAGGCCATCAGGGCGGGGGCATACAGGACCATCGCGAACAGAACCTGCAGAGTGGTGAAGTATTCGATGGAGAGCACCTCCGCCGCGGCCGCATCGCGGTCGGCGCTGTTCTCGCCGGATTTCACGGGGACCGCAGCAGGCAGGGATTGCGGCTGCAGCGCTCGCGGGCGGCTGGCCACCTTGCGTGCAGTATTGCAGTCACTGAGCAGCGCTCGGACCGGCACCGCCCATCCTGCTGCTTGCAGCTGCTGCGCGAGGCGCGCGATGAGGATCGAGTGCCCACCAGCCTCAGCAAACCCATCGTCCAATCCCAGTGGGCTCTCGAACACGGCCCTGCAGATCGCGAGCACTTCCTCACGATCAGGGTCCTTGGCTGCAGCGGCATCAGGCGGCTTGACTTCCCCTGCGCCTGTGTCCCATCCGCTGGCCGGTTTGTCTGTACAGATGCTCTCCGGTTGGGGCTCGGCGGTTGTCAAGAGATGAGACAGTTTTGGCAAGCAGTTCCGGTCGATCTTCCCCGACACCAGCTGCATGACGAATTTTTCAACAAGGAAGAACCTTGTCGGGACAGCCGGCGCGGGAAGCTGTCTGGCAAGCGCCGCCGTCAGCTCGGCAGCCCACTTCGCCGGCGCTGGCGCGACGATCGAGACCCGGCCTTCGCAGACTGAAGGCGCGGCGACAAAGGCGACGAGTGTCTCGTTCTGGTAATCCAGAACGGCCGCTTCGATCTCGCTGAACTG
>DATBCB010000044.1:0-5245 GCA_036270675.1 Acidobacteriaceae bacterium
ACACCTGCCATCCGCACCCTCGCTGCGGACACCATGCAGCAGGACGACACCACCGGCCTGCCCGACTACTTCCTGCCGCGCGTCTCCCATACCCACCGCCCACGCGTTGTCGTGTGCTACGAGCGGGGCCGCCTCGTCGGCGTCGTCTACACCGAAGAATTGTTCTTTGCCGGCTGCCCCACAGGATGGGTCTTCGGCGGCGATCGCATGGGCCGTGGTCTCGTCCTCGCCTCATCCGAACGCGAGGCCGAAGTCCTTGCCACGGCCTGCGAACATCTCCTCGCCAATGGCGTGCACGCGCTACGTCTATCGTGGCGCTCCACTGGGAATGAGCGCCTCCCCGTCCTCCGCCTACATCGCCCCGGTCTACAGGTCTGGTGCAAATCCGAGATTCGCCCGCACGGCGACTGGCTGCACCTTACCTCCAATGGGGGCTCGGACTACCAAAGCTTCCTCAACGGCCTCGGACCGCACACCCGCCGCAATCTTCGCTACTACCGCCGGCGCGCGGAGGAAGAAGGCTTCCGCTTCGTTCCCGATCTCTCCCTGAATGCATACGAGTCCGCGATCGCATCCCTCAACTGGCGACCAGAGTCACCCGAGCTGCAGGAGTTGCAGGAGCGCGACCACCGCTTCTTCACCTACTTCGGCGAACACTCCGGCCCGCCCGTCCTCGTGGGCCTCGCCGCACCCGATGATCGCCTGGCATCGGTCGCAGCTGGCGTGCGTGCCGGCAATCATCTCCACCTGCTCTCGCAGTTCAACGACGAGTCGCTGCCCAGCATCAGTCCCTCGCTCGTCCTGCAGGGCTATCTCATCGAGCACCTCATCCCGCAGGGCATCACCTCCATTCATTACGTCAACGGAGCCTCTGCCGCATTAGGCCGCTACTGCGCTCCCGTGCTCACGCGCACCATCTCCATCGACAGCCGCCGCTCCGCCTTGCATCCCCTCAAGCTGGCCACCGCCGCCGGCGCCCGCCGCTGGCAGCGCCGCGGCCGCTGGATCCCGGTCCGACTCCGCGGACTGCTCGGCAGCTACATGGCCAGCGCCTAGCCAGGGAACGCCAGCCATTGTCAAGATTTCGGTGTACATTGCGTACAAGAAAAATGTACGCAATGTGATAGAATGCGAGCACGGAAGTCTCCATCACACAGTTCCGCCGTGACCTTTTTGCCCTGGTCAACCGGGCTTTGGAGGGCGAAGAAGTCTGGGTAGCGCACCGGGGACGACGTTTTCGCATCGCACCGGACCGTCCCTCCGGCAGTCGACTCAGCCGTCTCACGCCGCTCGAAATCATCGATCCTGAAGCACCGGACCTAAACACTTCTTCTCTGAAAGACGAGATGGAACAGGCGTGGACTCGGGATTGGTCCGACCTCTGAGCGTCCGTTCGTGATTGCCTATCTGGACACCAATGTCGCGGTGTGGCTCGCGCAAGGCGCGCTCCATCGCCTGAGTCCTCAAGCAGAACAAGCCGTTGAGAAAGCCGATCTTCTCATCTCACCCATCGTGCTGGTCGAGCTCGAATACCTATACGAAGTGCATCGCATCAAGCTGCCCTCCCAGGATGTCTTTGTGAAGCTTCAGCATGAAATCGGTCTTCGCATCTGCGACCTGGCGTTCCCTTCCATTGCGACCGTCACGGTTGGCGAGAAATGGACGCGGGACCCTTTCGACCGCATCATCGTTGCACATGCAAAAGCAAACGGTCTCGCGCCGCTCGTCTCAGCCGACCAGGAGATACAGCAGCATTATCTGCGAACCATCTGGTAGCTGTGTGACCCGGTCTGAGTGGTCCGGTGCCCGGCGGTGGAGCTATTAAGCGCTCGCCTGCCTGCGCAATCCTCTTTCTCCATGTGGAGACATCTCCCGCTTTCCCTTCGGGAGCGCAAGGCAAGATAAGCTAACCTTGCGATGATCCAGCGCATTTTGATCGTAGGTACGGGGCTGCTCGGCGCCTCAACCGGGTTGGCCCTGCAGGCGCATGGCTTCGCGGGCGAGGTCATTGGCTGGGACCGCGATCCGTCGATGCTTGAGACGGCGCTCCGCCGCGGCGCACTCACCTCTGCGGCTCAGGATCCTTTGCGCGCAGCCAAAGAGGCCGACCTGATCCTGCTTGCCGGACCGGTTCTCGCCATCCTTGAATGGATGGACCGCCTGGCGGACGTGCTCCGTCCACACCAGCTCGTCACCGATGTAGGTAGCACCAAGCAGCAGATCACGCAGGCTGCCGCCGAGCACTACAACCGCCCCGGCCGCGCAGGCTTTCTGCCCGGACATCCCATGGCGGGCAAAGAGGTCAGTGGCGCCGAGCATGCGGAAGCCGAACTCTTTCGCGGTGCGGTCTGGTTGTTCACGCGTACCGATCCCTTCGCGCCCAACCCGGGCATACCAGACCCGCGGACACGCGAGCCGCTCACACCAGACCCAGACCCGGAAGCGGCAGCGGCGGCCGAGTTTCGCAGGCTCGTGGAAGGTTTCGGTTGCCGCACGCTCGACATGGATGCCGTGCGCCACGATGAACTGCTGGCCTGGGTAAGTCATCTGCCCCAGTTCCTCGCGACCGCGCTCAGCGCTCTCTTCCAGGACGAGTTCGGCGCGGACGCGGATCTCCGCGCCATCGGCGGCCGTGCAATGCGCGAAATGACGCGCCTCGGCTCAAGCCCCTATTCCATGTGGCGCGATGTGGCTCTCAGCAACACGGAACACGTCGAGCAAGCACTGCTCGCGCTGGAGCAGCGCCTCGCTCATCTGCGCGGGATATTGCAGACGCCGGCATTGCGCGACGAGTTCGAGCGAGCAAACCAGTTCCGCGCCGCAGCGTTGCCGTAGCGTCTCGGCGGGCGGCTCGGCAGCAGATGCAGAACCGGGTCGTATGTCCCTGCTCCCGGAAAGAATCTGGCTATCACACTCGGATCTCCTGAGTGACACGAAAGATCAGCTAGCATGATTTCCCATGGTTGCGCCCGATCCCCAGCTCGCCAGAAGTGCGGTGTTGCGAGTCTTCAACCACGCACAAATCTATCTCTTCCTCGGGGCGGCCATTACCACCATCGGGTTCCTCGCCGCGTGCTTTTCTCTTCTGCGCCGCCGCTTCGATCCTCTCCTCCTCTGGTTCGCTCTTTTCGCCGGGCTCTACGGCATTCGCCTGTGGATGAACTACCAGCTTCTCTGGGGGCTTGGCCTTCGCCCGCCGATCTTTCAGCGCATCGTGATGGCTATCGGGTTTCTCGTTCCGGTACCGGCAGTCTTTTTCTTTCGTAGCTTGAAGCTGCTGGGGCGGGCCAGTCGTCTCGCTGTCAACCTGGTGTGGCCGGTGGTCTCCGGCCTCGCACTGGCAACCATCGTGATTGGTCCTCGAGACATATTCCAATTCGTCAACAACGGCCTCGTCACCGCCGCCCTGATCGTCTTCGTCATTGAATTCGCGATCACCGGATCCGGCTCGAGGGACGCCATTCTCATCCGACGCGGACTCTTCCTCTTTGTCGCATGCGCGCTTTATGACAACATCACCGGAATCTTCGGCCACTACAACAACATTGAGCCCTTCGGCCTCGTCATTCTCCTCGCGTCACTCGGCGTCGTCGCGGGACGCCGCGCCCTCGCCAATGAGCAGCAACTGACTCTCATCCAGAGAGAGCTCGAAATTGCACAGCGAATCCAGCTTTCCATCCTCCCCTCTGCATTTCCTCATTCGAGAAGCTTCCGTGTCGCGGCGCGCTATCTTCCGATGACCTCGGTTGCCGGCGACTTCTATGACTTCCTCTTAACGAACGACCACGAGGCTGGCCTTCTTATCGCCGACGTCTCGGGCCATGGCATTCCCGCCGCGCTCATCGCCTCCATGGTCAAGGTTGCCGCTGCTACCCAGCGTGCTGAGGCCGGCAGGCCCTCCGAACTCCTCTCTGGCATCAATAACGTCCTTTGCGGAAACACGCAGAGCCAGTTCGTCACTGCCGGATATGTCTATCTCAATGCATCATTAAAAGAGTTGCGCTACTCGGCTGCTGCCCACCCGCCCATGCTCCTCCTTCGCAATGGGGAGATCACCGAAATCACCGAAAACGGACTGATGCTCGCAGCCTTCGATTTCGCCGACTACACCACGCGCACTCACCCCATCGAACCTGGCGACCGCCTCGTCCTGTACACGGACGGCCTGCTCGAAGCAGAGAACGTTGACGGTGAACAGTTCGGTCCCGGCCGCCTCCATGCCCGAATTCGCGAAACGGCCAATCTCTCCGGCAGCGAAGCTGCCGACCAAATCATCTCCTCGGTTCAAGGTTGGTCTTCCACTCAGAACGACGACCTCACCATTCTCCTGTGCGACTACATGACTGATACGCGCTCAATCGATCGATGAGACGCATAGACCTTACGCCCTGACTACCTCTAAGTGGATGATAAATAGAGTTATAGCCGCCCCTCCCGCCATCGGAGGGGACGGGGTACCGTTACCCTCACAGAAGATAGGCCATAATCAAAGAGCATGATCCTTCCCTTTGTTCGCGATGCCCTCGCGAACATTGAGCATACGGATAGCTTCGAGCGTGTGCGACGGCATCTCAGCCTCGCGCGAGGGCGCCGCCGTGTCTCCGGGCTCACCGCAACCGCCCGCGCCCTCTCGATTCCACTCTTTGCGCACGCCGCGCAGGCCCCGGTCGTCGTGCTTGTCGCGGACAACAAGGCCGCCGAATCGCTGGAACTGATGCTGTCCGCCGCCGCCGAGCTCACCGGCGCGGTCGAGCCCAAGCGCATCCTGCGCCTCCCCGCGCACGATGTTCTCCCCTTCGAGGGCATCTCGCCGCACCCCGATGTGCAGGAGCAGCGCGCCTCGGTCCTGTGGAAGATCGCGACCCATCGCGCCTCTATCGTCGTCGCGCCGGTCGAAGCCGCCTGCATGTGCCTCTTCGACGGGCCCTACTACGCTGGGCTCGCGCAGCAGCTACGCCGCGGTGAAGAGGTGGATATCGAGATGCTCCTCGACCACCTCCGCTCCATCGGCTACACCCAGATGGACATCGTCGAGATGCCCGGCCAGTTCACCCGCCGGGGCGGCATCCTCGATGTCGACTCGCCCGAGATGGACCGCCCAGTGCGCATCGATTTCTTCGGCGACGAAATCGAATCCATCCGCAAGTTCGAGCCGGAGTCGCAGCGCTCCTCGACCCCGCTCGACGAAGCACTGCTGCTGCCGCTCACCGAAACCCCGGTTTCGGAGAAGCTGCTTGCCGCCGTG
>DATBCB010000045.1:0-15506 GCA_036270675.1 Acidobacteriaceae bacterium
CTGATCCACGTCTCTCCCGGATTCGATAGCGTCAACGTCCTCACCTTCAAGACCAGCTTCACCGACCAGCAGGCTGCCACGAGCGCCGCGCTCGGCCAGCGCATGGATGAACTCGTCGCGCACCTGGAAGCGCAGCCCGGAGTTGAGTCCGCCGCAGCCGTCAACAGTCTACCCACGCAGCTCACACCCGATCTGCCCTTCGACATCCTCGGGCGCAAAGCCGGGAACTCCGACGCCAGCGGCAACGAGAAATACATGCCGGTCACCGCCCACTACTTCGACACACTGCGCATCCCTCTGTTGGCAGGACGCAGCTTCCGGCTCTCCGACACGCACACGGCCGAGCCGGTCGTCATCATCAACCAGCAGGTCGCGCGCGACCTCTTCAAGCACCAGGACCCCGTCGGCCAACACATCCTCATTGGCCGAGCGATGGGTCCCGGCTTCGAAGACAGTGTGCGGGAGATCGTCGGTGTCGTTGGCGACACCAAGAGCGCCGGCCTTGATGCGCCCCCGCCCGGCATTCTGTATCTGCCGGCAGCACAAATTCCTGACAGCCTCACCCGCATGAACAACGGCCTGCTTGGCGAGAGCTGGGTCATCCGCACCAGAACCGGCCGGATGGATCTCGCCGCCACCGCTCAGCGCATCTTCATGGACAACGCACGCACGCCGCTGCTCAGCGTGGAAACCATGAGAGACGTGATCAGCGCCTCAGTCGCGCAGCAACGCTTCACCATGATGCTGCTCGGCTGCTTCGGTCTTATCTCGCTGTTGATGGGCGCAGCCGGGCTCTACGGGGTAATGTCCTACACCGTAGCCCGCCGGACAAAGGAGATCGGAGTCCGCATGGCGATCGGCGCGCAGCGGGCCGACATATTGGGTATGGTGCTGCGCGAAGCAGGCCTGCTGGTAGGCGCTGGGCTTGGAGTCGGGCTTGCCGCATCGCTCGCCGCCGCGCAGCTCCTGCGCAGTCTCCTCTTCGGCATTGCGCCACGCGATCCGCTCACGCTGGCGGCCATGTGCGGCGTCCTGCTGCTCGCCGGCCTCTTCGCCGCATGGTGGCCAGCCAGCCGCGCCGCCGCAACAGAACCGATGGAGGCTCTCCGCATGGAGTGATGGCGCAGATTGTCACCCTAAGCGGGGTGAAAGACGCGCAGTTCGCCAGCGCAAGGCGCCGATTTTGAAGTGAGCGACCGTACTGCGCCGCAGGCGCGCCCGCTCGTACGGCCAGTACCGCTGCCGGCGCATCTGCCCGGACGGCCAGTCCTTCAGCGGGAAGAGGGTCGCTCTATGCGGATCGCCAGTTCACCGGCGTCGGCCTCGTTCGCCGCGTACATCAGGTCGAAGATGCTCGCAGCCGTCTGGAGCCACTTTTGGCGCGCTGGCAGTCCCCACTGCGTTTCGGGCTCGGGGAGCTTCGAAAACAATCCCTCGATCAGCGGATGCGTTCCTTCGATGCCCCTCCGCTGAGCCTGCTGTGCAGCCTTCGCCGGAGCAGCCGCCACCCGCTCCAGAACGCGCTCCAGCTCCCGGTGGTCGTCCCGTCCATTCTGCTCCGGAGCCTTTTCGAGCAGACGCTCCTGCCTGTCCTGCGCTCGAAGCTCTCGCTCGTCGCCGCGGTCTTGCCGCGCCGCCGGACTCCGGTCCCCATTTCGCTCCGGATTGCGATCGTTATTCCTATCGCCGTTCCGATCGCCGTTGCGCTCAATACGGTTCAAATCGTCATAAGGGCTCCGGGCCGCGCTGTCCAGCTCGGGAGGGGTCTTGAAAGTCGGCATCACAGGGCGGTCGCTTCCGAAAAGGGCCATAGACCAGCAATCATGCAGAAATACAACTTCCGGCTCAATGGCACTCTTAGGTGATGGTGGCGGCGCAGAAACGGACTGACCAGCCCAGCGGGTTTCCGGCTGCTGTAAGTCAACGATAACCCTGGCAAATACTGGATTTTCCGGCACATACCCGCTCCTGGACGGTTACCAGGCGTGACCGCTATTCGCTTGACGACGGATATTCACACAGCCTACAGTCGGCTCACTCCACCGCATCACACTACACGGAAGGGGGGCAGCCATGACCAACATCTTCATCATGATGTTCTTCGGCGTCGCCCTGGTCATCGGCATTTACTTCACCTGGTTGCTGCTGCGCAACGAGATGGCCGGACGGCCCAAGCCTCCACCGGACCCCTACGACTTCGGCTTCGGGCCGCCTCAACCCGACCCCAAGACCCGGCCCTAACTCTCTTCTACAGTAGCTGGCCGCGCATATCGGACTGCCGTTGCGACGAATCGGTGCGTCGCCGACAGTTCCTCTCCCACCCTCGGGGAGTACCGTACCCGGCTCGCGCTCGCTACCCTCGGGACATCATGCGTATGAATATGCGCGTTGCTCTGCGGCTCAAGGTCCTGTCCCTCGTCCTGTGCTCTCCCTCCCCATTGCTCGCCGGAGCCCGTGCCAAGCCCCACACCGTCGGCATCGGTGCAGGCAAGCACGTGCCCTACAGCATCACGGCTGACCCCGCTGGGGCGAGCCTTGGCGAGAAGACCCTTCACGTTCGCCCCCTCATCGTCGACGACAAGATCAAAGAATGGACCACCGGTGAGGTACACGACATCACCGATCGCAGCTTCGTCGTTCGTCGCGCCCTGCGCCTGAACGACGCGCTTCCTGGCGAAAAGGCCGAGCACTGGATCTGGCAGCGCGGTCCCTGGATCATGGTCGACCGCACGAATGGCCACGTCACCGCCATGAAGCTGCCCGACTACGATCCCGCCGTCTCGCAGGTCGTCTGGTTCCGCGATAACGCCGCCTACTGCGGTCTCAATTCGGGCGGCCATCAGCTCTACGCCGTGGTGGCGCAGGTCGGGGGGCGGCGCCCAATCCTCGCCAAGAAGATCGGCCCTTGGACACCCACCCCTCCGGCACCAGACGCTCCTACGAGTCCCGCCTGCGCCAAAGCCACGTGGCAGCGCGACCCGCTCCGCGTCAGCTTCACCCCCACCGGCGCGGAACCGATGAACTTCAACCTGGTCGGCCTCTCCGCAGTCCTGGTAGAAGACGGCGACACGGACGACAGCGCAAGCGCAGGCGCCGGCAGCAATTAGCCGAGCACACGGTCACAATCCGAATCTTCTTCCCACAGAAGCACAGACAGGCGACCATGTCTTGGGCCAGGGGAGCCACCTTGAAGGCATGAAAGCGAAAAAGAGAGCCACATCCGCCACCGCCATCCAGCAAGCCGAACTGATCCTGCATCTCTACGAACTGCGCCGCGAAACCGTCATGCGCGAAGCGCGCTCCTATGTCAGTGGCGAGTTTCTGCCCGCATCCGCCGCTGAGTTTGTCGAGATCGTGAGTGCCGGCGGCAAACATACCGCTTTCGTCCTTCAGGTCTACGGATACTGGGACATGGTGGCTGCATTCGTCGAGCACGGCGCGCTTGACGCCACACTCGTCTACAACACCTGCCAGGAAATGTACTTTCAATACGCAAAGATCCAGCCCTATATCGCCGAGTTCCGCAAGAGGATGGACCTGCCCGAGTGGCTGATCAGCGTCCAGCGTGTCATAGAAGGCTCACAAGCCAGCCGCAAACGCCTTGCGGACATGCAAAGAGGTCTCGCCGCAGTGGCTGCCACACGCGCAGCTCAACCAAAGAAGGCGGCGGGTGCATAGTACCTACAGACTGGGTGATTTTTGCTCTTGATTCGTCGCTATCATCAAGGCCCTAGCGTAAAGATCACGTTGATGGTCGTTTTCACGCTGACGGGTTTGCTTTGCAACATATATGGCTTATAGACCCACCGTTCGACCGCGGAAACTGCAGCAATCGACAATAAGTCATCGGTAGATGAGACGACGCGGAGTTGATGGATTCGGCCATCGGTTCCGATGCGGGCCTGCATCACAACCTTGCCCTGAATATGGGCCTGCTTGGCCCGGTCAGGATAGATTGGATTTGGACCGCCAATTTTATTGCCGCTGATAACGCCGGAAGCCACATCCACCTGCTTTGGTGGGGCTATTTTCGCGAAGCCTGATGCGGCATTCAGCGCTGTCGCTTCGCTCTGATTCATGCTGGAGAGGTCAAGAAGCTGTATGCGAAGAAGCGACTTGCCCTGATCGCTGACAGAGATGTCCTTTGCGAGGTACGCACCGTGAAAGACTGCTATCTGGTTGCGCACTGCCTCAACTCCGCCATCGAAGAGTTCAAACCGAAGCATCCTGCTATTAGCGGTGAAACAATAGGTTGGAAACAGTCCCAACGGCCAGGGAGTCTTCTTGAGCGACTGAGTCAACATCAGGCAGCTAAGTTTGACTGTTTTTGTTGCATTAAAGGGACGCAGCTCTGGCGTACTGCCCTCCGTATCGCTGCTATCCGGCATGGGATGCACGAGTTCTTTTCCGATCAGAGACAGCGGCCAGGGCGGACCCCCAGCATCCGTGTCGTAGGAAGTGCCCTCCGCGGATTCGTATTCTGTCTGATTGAATTTGGCACTTGTGTAGGCACGTTTCCATTTGTCAGGGGACAAACGCCATTCCTCGAATGTACCCTGCTCGGTGAGCGTGCCATTCTCGTCGAAGCTTTCGTAAGCAGCTTTCAGATGCCAAGGGGTCAGTCCGGGCTGATCGAGGCTGTTCGCGGACACCGCCAGCGGAAATAGCGCATGCGCATCGCTCAGGTTTGTCCCGGGCGGAATGGTCGGCATAGAGGGATTCGTCTGGGCGACCAGCGTATAGGCAAATAGAAGCAGACAGATCAGTGACGTTCTTAAGTGCGAGAGTCCGCAAGTCATTGTCATTTGTTGATCGATTCTGATGCGACAGGTCGCGAATAACAAGTGATATCGTTCTGCGGATCATGCACTCTGCTTTAACAGGCGTAGCATCAACTTAGGCATGGAACCCTTCGACGACCTCCTCGCCATGGCCGAATCTGCACACGGCCACCTCTGCGCCGGCCAGATTCTCGGCGTCCGCATGGCGATGCTTGGCTGCCAGCGCCTGGGCATCGACGAGCCCCGCGGCCGGGATCGCAAGCGTCTCGTCACCTTCGTCGAAATCGATCGCTGCGCCACCGACGCCATCGGCGTCGTCACCGGCTGCCGTCTCGGCAAGCGCGCGCTCAAGTTCCGCGACTGGGGCAAGATGGCCGCCACCTTCATCGATCTTCCGAGCGACCGCGCCATCCGCGTCGCCGCCCGCGAATCCTCAAAGGACCTCGCCCGCGCCCTCCATCCCGAGGTCGACAACAAGAATCAGCAGCAGATGCTCGCCTACCGCGAACTCTCCGATGCAGACCTTTTCACCGAAGAATGGGTCCGCGTCGTCCTGCCGCCAAAAGAGTTTCCAGGCTACAAGGGTGACCGCCTCGCCTGTGCACAGTGCGGCGAAGGCATCAACTACGATCGCTACATCGAGCGCAACGGCCAGCGCCTCTGCCACGCCTGCGCAAATCCGAAAGAGCGCTACTACCAGCCGCTATAGCAGGCAGGTGTTTCCATCATTCCGCCAGGCGAATGCAATGGTGCCATGTAACCTCGCCAAGTTTGCGCCTTGCCCTGCGTAAACTCAAGATCCGCCGTGCCGCCCCGCCGACGGACGCATAAGATGGAGCGCCCGCAGGTGAAAATCTGCGACTCGTCACAAATGCAACGCAGGCCATACCTCGCGCATTAGACTGTCCGGCGGCACAATCGAATCCAAAATCGTCCCGAGGAACCGCATGAAGCCACTCATCCTCATCACGATGGCGATCGCCACCGTCTTTACTATCCCTGCCGGAGCGCAGACGCAGAAGCCCGCACCCACGCTGAAGTCCATCCTGCTCGATCAACTGCGCAGCACCCATAGCAAAAGCGACTGGTTCGTCTGCGCCAACGTCGCCGTGGCCAACCTCACACCCGAGCAGGCGCGCTGGACCGATGGCAAAGGCAACCACTCCGTCGGCCAGCTTACGTATCACCTCGTCTTCTGGAACCAGCGAGCGCTCCAGAACTTCCGCGGCGAAAAACCCGCAAAGTTGACCGGCAACAACGATGAGACCTTCAACAACTTCGATGCGAGACACTGGAACGACCTCGTGCACCAGCTCGACCAGGTGATGACCGGCATCGAAATGGCCGTCGCGAATGCGAGCGATGCGCAACTCGCCGAGTGGGCGCCCACCCTCGCGAACATCAGCACGCACAACGCATATCACATCGGCGAGATCGTGATGGTGCGCAAAGAGCAAGGCGCATGGGACGCCAGCAAGGGCGTCAAATAAGCGGGAAACGAAACATTCTCGGAGACCAGCGCCTCACTGCGCTGCAGCCGTCGGGAGCAGCTTCACTCCGCGCGCGGTAGCGCTTACGCCTGGACGGCGAGTCCTTCAATGGCACGCGCCGCTCGGAAGACCGTGCCCTCACCAAAATGCGGCCCCAGCACCTGTGCGCCAATCGGCAGCCCTTCGCTTGAAATGCCGCAGGGCACCGACACGCCGCAGATGCCGGCGAGACTGGCTGTGACCGTGTAAATATCCGCGAGATACATTGAGACCGGATCGTCCGTCTTCTCGCCGATGCGAAAGGCCGGGGTCGGCGCAGTCGGCGTCACGATCACATCCACCTTCGTGAACGCCTTCAGAAAATCCTCCGCCAGCACGCGCCGCACCTGCTGAGCTTTGCGGTAATACGCGTCATAATAGCCTGCGCTCAGCACGTACGTTCCCAACAGGATGCGCCGCTTCACCTCACGCCCGAAGCCGCACTCGCGCGTCTCGCGATACATCTCGCTCAGCGTCTTCGCACCCGGCGCGCGATAGCCATAGCGCACACCATCAAATCGCTCCAGGTTCGCGCTTGCTTCCGCCGTCGCCAGCACATAGTAGGTCGGCACCGCGTACCGCGTGTGCGGCAGCGACACCCGCGTGATCACGCAGCCCTGTGCGCGCAGCGAGTCGATCGCCTTCTCCACCGCAAGCTTCACCTCGGTGTCCAATCCCTCGGAGAAATATTCCGCCGGCACACCGACGCGCAATCCCTCCACCGGGATTTGGCTCTCGGCCACATAATCCGGCACTGGGCGCTCAGACGAAGTCGCATCCAGCGGATCGTGTCCTGCGATCACACCCAGCACCGTCGCCGCATCCTCCACTGTCCGCGCAAACGGCCCAATGCGATCGAGCGACGAGGCGAACGCAATCAGTCCATAACGCGATACGCGTCCATAGGTTGGCAGCACGCCCACCACGCCACAGAACGATGCCGGCTGCCGGATTGATCCACCGGTGTCCGTACCCAGCGTCGCCGCCGCCATCTCCGCCGCCACCGCTGCCGCAGAGCCGCCGCTCGAGCCGCCGGGCACGCGATCGAGCGCCGCCGGATTCCGCACCACACCGTAAGCCGAGTTCTCGTTCGACGAGCCCATCGCGAACTCATCGCAGTTCAGCTTGCCCAGCACGACAGCGCCCGCTTCCTTCAGCCGGCGCACCGCCGTTGCGGTATAGGGTGGCGTATAACCTTCGAGGATGCGCGAGCCTGCCGTCGCTGCCATGCCCTCAATCGCGATCACGTCCTTGACGCCCACCGGCACACCCGCGAGCGGTCCCAGCGGATCGCCGCGCCGCGCCGCCGCATCCAGGTCCTCGGCCGTCCGCCGCGCACTCTCGCTGGCCACGGACAAATACGCGTGAATCTCCGGGTCGCGCGCAGCAATGCGCTCCAGATAGCCGTTCACCAGCTCCGCAGCTTTCACTTCGCCGGAGATGACGCCTTCTCCCAGCTCGCGCAGAGTCAGCGAAGTCGCGGTCGCACTTTTTGTTTCTGCGTTCATCGTCCAATCACCTGCGGCACCTTGAAGAACGCGCCATCCGTCTCCGGCGCCGCCTGCATCACGGGCGCACGTTCGAGGCACGGCACCGGGGTATCCTCGCGCAGAGGCGTCCCTTCAGCTTCGCCACGTGCCGCGTCCGGAAGAATCTCCGAAACTTGCGCCATCGGCGCGACCTTCGCCACATCCAGCTCGTTCAATTGCGCAATGTAGCCCAGGATGGCATTCAAGTCGCGCCCCATCGCCGGCAGCTCCTCCGGCGTGAGCTCAAGATTCGCAAGCGCCGCAACTTGCCGCACCTGCTCTTCGGAAACTTCCTGGCGTGTGGATGTCGATTTCGGTTCCGTCGTCTGTTCGGTCATGATCAGCGCGCACGCAACATGAGGCCCGGGCGGGGCCTCATGTTTCACGTCGTATTTACGAGTATAGAGCGGATCGTCCGCAGTCGTGCTGCGTGGAGCTTCGCGCTCTACGCAATCGCGCTCGGCTGGGGCGGCTTTGCCTTGCTCCGCACCATACACACCTGCGCCGTCCGTAACATCAGCGCCAGGTCGCTGCGGAAAGTGGCGCGTTCCGCGTACGCAAAGTCCAGGCTGATCTTGTAGGGTGTCAGCTTGTACTTGCAGAACACCTCGATCTGCTCTTCCGGGATCTGCCGCAGCATCTCCTCTTCGCAGCGGAAGACCAATGTCGCCGCACCCGTTATGCCCGGCCGGAACGGCATGCTCTGCGCCTGACGATGCTGATGGTCGGGAAGTTTCGGCCGCGGTCCCACCAGGCTCATGTCCCCGAAGAGCACATTGACCAGTTGCGGCAGCTCATCGAGCTTATAGCGGCGAAGAAGACGCCCCACAGCCGTCACCCGTCGGTCGCCGTGCCGCGTCACCGAAAGCCCCTTCGGTTGCAGCTGGGCCTCCATGGTGCGGAATTTGTAGATGGTGAACAGTTTTCCCAGGCGGCCTACCCGCTCCTGACGGAAGATGATTGGGCCGGGGGAACTGAGCCGTACCGCGATGGCAAGAATGGCAAATACAGGTGAGAAGACCAGCAGGCCGAAAAACGCCAATGTCAGGTCCATGGCCCGGCGCTGCAAACAGAGCGACCACTCACTTCCGTTGGGAAATACGCTCGGTTCGGCCGCCTCGTACTCATCGTAGGCAACCGCGGAGGCAGCCGCGTTTCCTCGTGACCGTTCCTCGCGATGCGGGGTAGCGCTCTTCCGTGAAAAATCATTCCATAAAGGTTGAACGGAGAGACTACGTGAGGTTTCAAATGAACTCATTCAGTATCCTTGGATACACTTCTTGCCCCTCTGTTCGGCGCCCCGCGGGGATATTTTCCCGCTCTGGCGCATTAAGGTCGAGGCCGCATCTCTTTTGTTCAGATGCAGCGGGAATCGAACATCGGGTACCCAAGTTCTAATACCGCCATTGAGTGTGTCGCGCCAAACTGCAGCTACCCGCGTCGAGGAATCCCTTCCCGTTCACAGCCAGCCCTATCTCATACGCAGATAAGGTACATACTCATCAAAGTATCCTAAAAAAACCGCTACGCACTCCCCTAAGAGGCCGATTGACATACGGCCAGCAATCGGAATCATTGGCGGAATCAGTGTAACCTTACACCCCGGGACAGATTTCTCTCTTACTACGTATCCAGATCGACACCGCGGGGGCATAGCCCGCGACTTTTCATGCATTTACGAAGAGACAACAATAGACCATACACGGAAAATTCAGGGCTTCAAAGCGATCTTCCACAATCTGAACAAGCCCGGTAACAGCGGCGGCTTCGAATATACGGCGGCATAGAAATCCTGAACAAGTGAATACTGGACAGGTGCAATCCTCGCAGCCGGGTCAGCCAGCATTATTCTAACGGGCGAATTGTGAATCTGGCGTTACTGTGGTGCCGTAGCCGATACCGCCGGCATCTCAAGGGCGCTGGTTCAGCCGCTCCCGCTCCGCGTCCAGGAACCATCCCCACTTCGAGAAGTACTTCAGCGCGGAGAGCACGTGATGCCAGGCCAGGCGGCGATCACGATACGAGCCCTTCTGATATTCATGCATGATGGAGACCGCCGGGTAATACAGCGCGCGAGAAACGTCCAGAATCCTGCGCACCAGATCGACGTCCTCCATATACATAAAGAAGCGCTCATCGAAGAGCCCCACCTGGTCGACGACCGAGTTGCGCAGGAGCAGAAAACAGCCGGAGAGCGTGGGCGGCTCCATTGGCTGGTCATAATCGCGGTCGCGAAACTCGTACCGCTCCATGGCACGCCGGAAGACTCCGTGGGCAAAGCCGGGGGCAAAACGGCGTACCACCAGGTCCCAGGGCGTCGGCAGTCGCTTGCACAGGTACTGTGTCGTCCCATCGGCGTAGAGGATCTTCGGCATCACCACACCGAGATCGGGCTGCGCCGTCATCACCTCCAGCAGCGTCTCCAGCACCTCCGCTTCGAAGTGCACGTCCGGATTCAGCACCAGGTGAAATGAACCAAGCTCGCGGGCCCGCTGGTATGCCAGGTTGTGCGCCTTGCCGAAACCGAGGTTCTCCGGCGGGCGCAGATAGATCGCCCCACACTCCTCGGCCAGCGCAGCCACGGCATCTTCGCCGGCATTGTCCACCAGCACCAGCTGAATGCGGCACCGCTGCTGGGCGACGCTCGCCACCGCCCGCCGCAGTTGCACAATGGAATTTCGATAGGTGACGATCGCCGCCGTCAGGTCAAAGGCAGGGGCGGCAATGGAGAGTGGTGCTGCCGATAAGGGTGCTCTCGCCGCAGCCGAGCCGATAGTCTGGAGTGGAGGGTTCAACGTCGGCGTGACGCAAGAGCCAGCGCGCTTGCTATCCTCTCCGAAGAGGATACTGAATCGCCCGCAGCCGGACAAGCAACCGTTGCGGCGCCTGAGCCGGCCTCTCTGGAGTGACGACGCTTGCAAGTTCTGATCGACCTGACCCAGGTCCCGGTCGGCCGGATGGGAATTGGCAGCTACGCGGAAAACCTGCTCGACCAGTTTCGTGAGGTAGCGCCGGACATCTCTTTCACCGTTGCCCTGCAATCGGATGATCCCGCCCTCCGCGCGGCGATTCCCGCCCGCGTTCGCACTTTGCAACTTCCCGCACGCCTCTTCCGCTGGCTGCCTGGGCGTCTCTTTTTCGAACAACTCATTCTGCCCTGGCTTGCCTGGCGCTACCGGGTGGAGGCTATCCACTCACTGCACTACTCTCTGCCTCTGCTGCCCACACGAGCGCGCCGTGTCGTCACCATGCACGACATGACCGCCTACGTGTTGCCCCACATGCATCCGTGGTTCAAAGGCGCATACATGCGCGTCTTCATCCGCCAGGCCGTGCGGCATGCGGACCGCCTGATCTTTGTCTCCTCCTCCGCGCTGGAAGACTGCCGCAACTGGTTTGGGCTCCCCCTGGACAACGCCGTCGTCATCCACCACGGCAATAGCGACGCCTTCCGGCCGGATGGGCCGCCGGAGGTGGTGGCGGAGGTCCGTGCGCAATACGGGCTGCCGCCCCGGTACCTGCTCTACCTGGGCACGCTCGAGCCCCGAAAAAATATCCCCCTGCTGCTGCGCGCCTTTGCCCAGCTTGCCGAACGCCATCCCGAGGCACGGCTGGTAATCGCGGGCAAGAAGGGCTGGTACTTCGACGAGATCTTCCATACCGTCGAGGCGCTCAACCTCACAGATCAGGTCGTCTTCACGGGCTACGTGGACGAAGCGGACAAACCGGCTCTGATGCGCGGCGCATTCCTCTTTCTCTACCCGTCCCTGCACGAGGGCTTCGGCGTCCCGGTGATCGAAGCCATGGCTTCCGGCGTACCGACCATTGCCGGCAATCGCACCTCGATCCCTGAAATCGCCGGTGACGGCGCGCTGCTCATCGATCCGGAATCGCTGTCGGAGTTGGTCGCTGCACTCGAACATCTCTACACGGATGCGGCAGCGCGCTCCGAGCTCGCAGCGCGCGGTATGGCGCAGGCGGCAAAATTTTCCTGGAAGAAAACCGCCGAAGAGACCGCCGCCATCTATCGCGAAACCGCAAAGGCGACGCCTTAATTCAAGTCGCGAATCTGCAGCCTCGCCCTGCGCCTCGTTCGCAGCCGCCGCCACAGCTCCTGCCGGGTCATGCGGGAGAAGGTCGCGTCGGCAAAGCGGCGCTGCCGCACCGCCCGCGCGGCAAGCCGGAGCAGATGCAGCAATCTCTCCGCCCAGCCGCGGTGGAGGTCGAGAAAATCGCTCTCCGCGGCCAGATATGTGGCGTACCGTGCCGGGCTCATGCGCGCATCGTAGTCGAGCATGGCGACCTCATGTTCGAGCGCAAGATCGCCGGCGATCCGCACTCCGAAGCCACGCTCATGAAAGCGCTGGAAGACGTAGATGTCCGAATAGTCCAGCCAGAAACGAGAGCTGTAGCCGCCGATCGCCTCCAGCGCGCTCACCCGCACCAGCGTGCCGCTGTTGGCGGAAAAGATGAGCCGCCGCTCGGAGTAAGCAGCGGCCGGCCGTGGCAGCGCCACGTGCCTCGCAAAACGCCACAGCCGCGGTGACACTACAAACGTTCCAGCATGCTTTCCAGCATAGAGAAAGGGCGCGATCGCCGCGATCGTCTCATCCCCTCCGGCCTCTTCCGCATGACGCCGCATGCCGCGCAGAAAGTCACCGGTCACCGACGTATCGTGATCGAGCAGCAGCAGCCATGTCGCCCCCTGCTCCCTTGCCAGCCGCGCTGCACCGTTGTAGGCGCCCGCTACGCCCTCATTGTGCGTTGCATGGTGATAGCGACACGAAAAGGGCAGCCTCGTAATCGGCAATGTCGCGCTCTGAAGCGGCTCCGGGCTGTTGTCCCACACCAGCAGGTCGAAGATGTGCAGGAGTGTGGGATCTTCCTCCACCGCCTGCGTCAGCCCCGCCAGCGTCTTGGACGCCTCGAATGCCGTGCGATAGAGCACCACAACCATCAGGATGGGTGCGCCGTCCATCATCGCTGCTCCCTGCAGCCCATCTCTTGCCGCCATCTGCGGAGACGCTTCGCGCGGGTCATGGTCAGGCGGCGCAGCAACGCCGTTCGCGTCGCCAGCAGTATTTCCGGATACTCCCGCCGGCGCTGCTGGTTCACCAATCGCACGCCCAATTGCGCGGTATACGCTGCGCGCGCCCACCACGAGCTGTACAGATCCATGTAGGCGGATTCGGCCGACAGATAATTCCGGAAATGAGGGAGCGACACGCGCTCTTTGTAATTCAGCAGGGAGAAGTGGTGTTCCAAATGCACCGAATCCAGCACGTACAAGCGCCAGCCGTGCACGTAGAGCCGGTGATGCAGAGAGCTGTCGAAGTGATCCAGCCAGAAGCAAGGATCGAATCCACCGATCGCATCAAGCGCCTTGACGCGCAGCAGCGCGGCTGAATTGAACGCTCGCGCCTCTCGCCGCGGCACGCCGGCGAAGTGCGCCGGCAATGGAGTCGCCCGCCCGATGCCCACATATGCCGGCGACAGCAGCCGGTCACCTTCGGCGAGATGCGGCACAATGGCGGCAATATGGGGGTCCTCCGCCGCGGCTTTCAGACCTGGTTGGATCGCGGAAAAAAAATCTGCCGGGAGCGCCGTATCCTGATCCAGCGTCAGCAGCCAGTCATAGCCCTCGGCCCGCGCCTGTTCGAGCGCTGCTTCATACGCCCCCAACAGCCCGCGGTTGCTGGGCGCCGCGTGATAGCGAAAGCCGGCGGGAAGCGTCTCGGACGATGATCCAGCGCCAGCCCTGTCGGCCGCGCTGCTATCCGCACCGTTGTCCCCGCCGTTATCCCCGCCGTTATCCCCCCCGTTATCGTAGACCAGCACGACGCAATCAACCGGGGCGTCCGCCAGCGCACGCGCCAGCGTCGCCACCGTCACCGAAACGGATGGACGCTGTTTGTACAACACAATCACGGCGAAGATGCGCACGGCGAAGATGCGTGCGCGCTGGATGGAGCTGTCACCCGGCAAGACCTGCTCCTAAGTCCATTTCAGACCCATTTCATTGTCGCTGCGTACCCGCCGGGTTTGGCGCCGTCTGGCTTCCCCTGACGGAAGGCCACGCGGACTGTGTGCATGCATAGACACCTGCGATGAAAATGGTTTAGTTCCGCAGGCGCATCGCCCGCTTCACCTGCATGTAGCGGTCGCGCAACCGCGGGTCTCTCTCCGCATAGTCGTACAGGTAGATCACCGTGACCCGGATAAAGCCGAACATGGTTCCGACTACCACTCCAATGAGGATGAACAGGAACGGCTTGGGCCACGACCGTACCTTCGGAACCTTCGGGGGGTCCACCATCTGCACTGTCGGCGTCGCTTTGGCTTCGTCGATGCGCGCGGCCTCCAGTTGCCGGGCCAGCAGATCGTAAAGCGTCTGGTGGTATTGCACATTGCGCTCCTGGCGGATGTACTCGAGTCCCGCGGCCGGAAATTCCCGCTGCGACAGCATGGCTCCATTCGTGCCCTTCTGCATTTGCTGCAGTTGCTCCCGCAGGCCGGTTAATTCGGTGCGCAGGCGAACGACCTCGGGGTTCTGCTCCGTCGACGACGAAAGCAGGGAACCAAGCTGCACTTCGCGCGACGTGATATTTGCCTGGAGATTGGCCTCCTGGCCGATGATGGTCTGCGCCTGTCCGCTCAACTGCAGCACCCCGGTGGATTGCTGCGTCTGCTTCATCGCAACTTCGGCATCGGCCAGACGGTCTTTCTCCTGGGCGAGTTGCTGCTCAAAGAACAGGCGCCGCTGGGCCGCAGAGCCGATAGCCAGACGGTTGTTCTGCTGAAACAGCTCATCCGCATAGCCGTTGGCCAGCACGACTGCGAACTTCGGGTCTCTGTCCTCCACCGTGATCTGAATCAGCCCATCCTTGGAGGTGACAAATTTGGTACGCTTCCGCAGCGTGCCCGCGGCGCCATCCCGGTCGGGAATCTTATATACGTCCATCAGGTGGAAGCGGTCCACCATGTTGTCGGCAACCAGGTTGGTCTGCAGAATCGCCACGTACAAATCCGACGGATTCTTCAGTCCCAGATTGCTGCCCACGCCGGCAAATGCCGTCAGCGCGCCAAGCTGGCTCAGGAGTGCCGCACTGGACTGTTCCTGCTGCGGCGGCATGATGACTGCTTGCGACTGGTAAAGCGTCGTCGAGCGAAGAATCGCGACGATTGCGATCACCAGTCCAGCCAGGGCCCAGCCGGCGATCAGCCACTTGCGCCGCGCGAAAATCAGCAGCACGTCCAGCAAATCCAGCTTGCGCACCATCTCGGGTTCGGTTTCGATCCTCCCGACCGGTGGATGATCGGAGTTCGAGGCCACGACCGGAATATACATATCGTCCCGTTCGGTTTCCATCGTCGGACTCAATTCGAGATCACCGCAAGCGCCCCGGCACCCAGCGCGATGGAAGAGAAGAGCTGCGAGAAATTGAGCAGAGTGCGTAGGCCGTTGCCGCGATACGTCTTCTCGGGCACCACGATGGTATCCCCCGGATGAACGCGCGACTGGTCAAATTCATTGCCCCAGAAGCTTTTCGCCGACTCACGGCTCAGCACCGAGCCGTCCGCGCGAATGACAAACGCATGCTTGTCGTCCGCATCCCGGTTGGTGCCGCCCGCCTGCTTCAGGTAGCTGAAGACGCGGCGCTGCGGAT
>DATBCB010000046.1:0-3731 GCA_036270675.1 Acidobacteriaceae bacterium
CGTGCTCCGCGTCGCCGCTGAGCATCATGCCTTTTTTTCTCGTCCAGTGGTGGAGTTTTGGGTGTGCTTCATTGCGGGCTTAGGAATTACAGTGCCATCAGCGTATCTGACTTGGCGATGGGTAGAGGAGCCTGGCATACACCTAGGTAAGTGGCTGATAGTTCGCCTAGAGAGAAGGCGAACACTAGTAGCAACCCCATGATGTGTCATTTCACATATTTTCGCTCGGAGCCAGGCGCTTGTTTCGCCTGAGACGATCCGCACGCAAGGTACTGAAAACACTAGCACAGCCAATCTGAACTAGACCGGCCCAAATTGGCTGCCGTGAGAAGATCGCTGATACCAACCTCGCGACACCAGGCCGCAGCCGTCGGGCCCGCGTGTCTGTGAAACGGTATACACTGGCGCCACCCGCAAACCATCGCACAGGCTGGCACGCAAGCACCATGCAGCGACGCGATCTCCTGAAACTTGCCGCGCTCACCGCTGGCGCCACCGCCGCCCAGCGTGCCCTCGGCAGCACACTCCAGCAGCCCGCTGTTCCCGATCCCGGCGTGCGCCGCGTGCTGGTCGTCTTCAAGTGTCATCTCGACGTTGGCTTCACGGACACGCAGGCCGCCGTGATGCGGAAGTACTTCGACATCTACTATCCGCAGGCCGTCCAGACCGGCGCCGCGCTCCGCCGCGCCGGCGGCGACCGCTACACTTGGACAACCGGCTCGTGGCTGCTCTACGAATACCTGGAGCAGGCGACAGCGGAACAGCGCCGCGCGATGGAGCAGGCCATCATCGGGGGCGACATCAGTTGGCACGCGCTCCCCTTCAGTTGGCAAACCGAGATGCTCGATCGCTCCATGATCGAAGGTGCGCTCGGCTTCTCGCGCTCGCTCGATACACGCTTCGGTCACAAAACAATCGCGGCCAAGATGACCGATGTTCCCGGTCACACTCGCGGCATCATCGCGCCATTGGCTGCTGCGGGGATTTCCATGCTGGATATCGGGGTCAACGGAGAAAGTACACCGCCGAACGTGCCGGATGTCTTCCTCTGGAAAACGGACGGCAGCACGCTCCCGATGATCTATCACCATCACGACTATGGTGGAACGGTCGTCCTGCCCAACACGGACACCGCCTTTTCCATGGAGATGCATGGCGACAACGCCGGGCCACATTCACCCGAGGAGATCCAGGCGATCTACACGCGGCTGCGTCAGCAGTTCCCCAATGCCACCGTCACCGCCGCAACGCTCAGCGATGTCGCCGCCGCGCTCGCCCCGGTGCGCGACAAACTCCCCATCGTCACCGACGAGATCGGCGACACCTGGATCTACGGCATTCCCAGCGATCCGCCGAAGGTCGCGCGCTATCGCGAGGCCGCGCGCATGAGGCGGGAGTGGATTGCGCGGAAGCAGCTTGAAGTAGGCGGCGATGTGGATCGCGCGCTGCTTCGCCGCATGACTCTTTCGGTCGAACACACGTGGGGCACCGACACGAAGCGTTATCTCGACCACGATCACTACAAGCCTGCCGACTTGGCCGCGGTCCTCGGCGAGCCCGGCTATCGCACCATGGAAGCCAGCTGGAAGGAAAAGCGCGAAGATCTCAGCGACGGTATCGGCCGCCTGCCAGCACCAATGCGCGCCGCCCTGGAGCAGCGGCTGGAATCATTGACCGTCGCGGCCCCCAGCCCCGTCGGCATGCGTCCGCACCCGGCCTCGCACATTCTGGACACCGCGCACTTCCGCATTGCCCTCGATCCGCGCACCGGTGGCATCATCGCGCTCGTCAGCAAAGCCACCCAGCGAGCATGGGCATCGCCGCAGAACCCGCTCGCCCTCTTCACATATCAGACGCTCGGCCCGGAGGCATACGACGCCTTCATCGCCGCCTACCTGACAGTGAAGACGTCATGGGGCCCGCAGGACTTCGGCAAGCCAAACATCGCGCACTTCGGTGCCGCGACACGCGAGTGGCATCCCACGCTGCGCCAGTGCTGGATTAGTGAAAATTCGCAACAGCACCGTTTGCTGGCCGAACTGGCAATCGAGGATCCCACCGCAGCAGCAGCAGGTCTGGTTGCATGGCCTGCGTCGCTTTATCTCGAAATCATCATGCCAACCAGCACGCCACAGCTGCAGATACGATTTATATCTCTAGGCAAGCAGCAGAATCGCCTGCCCGAAGCCATGTGGCTCACCTTCCATCCCATCACCACCGACCCGCAGGGATGGGAGCTGGAAAAAGTAGGACAGCCCGTGCGTCCGGCAGATGTTGTCCGCGGCGGCGGCCGCAGCATGCACGCCGTTTCGGAGCGCCTGCACTACCGCGATGCGCGCGGTGCCTTCGAGCTCGCCACACTCGATGCGCCAGTCGTGGCGCTCGGCGCACGCTCGCCGCTCGATTTCTCACTCGAACTACCCACCATGAAGGACGGCATCCACGTCAGCCTTTACAACAACGCCTGGGGCACCAACTATCCGCAATGGTGCGGCGGCGACTGGATGTACCGCTTCACCCTGACTGCATAACCCTGACCGCATAATTCGAGCAGCAGCGCGGCTGCATAATCAAGAACAGACCGGCATGCCTGCGTACCCGACTCTATCCAGTCCGCTCGAAGAAATTTGTGACGTCCTCATCCTCGGCGCGGGAGCTGCGGGTCTCATGGCTGCCATCACCGCAGGTCAGCGTGGCCGCCGCGTCCTCGTCCTCGA
The DNA here is from genome assembly GCA_036270675.1 of Acidobacteriaceae bacterium. Classification (GTDB taxonomy): domain Bacteria; phylum Acidobacteriota; class Terriglobia; order Terriglobales; family Acidobacteriaceae; genus KBS-83. The sequence goes on from DATBCB010000046.1 coordinate 2,718, forward strand.
TCATGCCGACCGCATCGGTAAAAAGATCCTCATCTCCGGCGGCGGCCGCTGCAATTTCACCAACCTCCACTCGACCGCCGATCGATTCCTCTCCGCCAACCCGCACTTCGCCCGCTCCGCCCTCGCCCGCTACACCCCGCGCGACTTCATCGCGCTGGTCGAGCGGCATCGCATTCCCTATCACGAGAAGACCCTCGGCCAGCTCTTCTGCGACCGCTCGGCACGCGATATCGTCGCCATGCTCGAAACGGAATATCGCGCCGCCGGCGCTCGTATCGTGCTCGATCAACACATCACCAGCGTCCTCCATAGCGACAGGTTCGTCGTCGAGACTGCCGCCGCGCGCTACCGCGCACACGCTCTGATCGTCGCCACCGGCGGCCTCTCCATTCCGAAGATGGGAGCAACCGACCTCGCCTATCGCATCGCTGCACAGTTCGATCTCGCGATGGAGCCATGCCGTCCCGCATTGGTTCCTCTCACCTGGCAGCCGCAAGGCAGCGCGCATTACGCAGACCTCACCGGCCTCTCTACAGAGGTCATCGCCACACACGGCAAGACACGCTTCCGCGAAAAACTGCTCTTCACGCATCGCGGGCTAAGCGGCCCCGCCATCCTCCAAATCTCGTCCTATTGGAAAGCCGGCACACCCATCAGCATTGACCTCGCGCCCGAACAGGACTGCACCGCCCTGCTACGCGCACATCCTGGAGGCCGCGACGACGACGCCTTCCGCGCCGCACTCCGTGCCGTCCTGCCGCAGCGTCTCGCAGAACGCTGGGCCGCGCTGCACGCACCCACCGGCTGGAGCAATCGAGCGCTCCTCGCAGCCGAGGAGCAACTTCATCGCTGGGAAGTCACGCCTGCAGGCAAGGAAGGCTATGCCAAGGCCGAAGTAACGGCCGGCGGAATCTCCACCGCCGAGCTCTCCGCGCAGACCATGGAGAGTCGCCGCGTGCCCGGCCTCTACTTCATCGGCGAGGCCGTCGATGTAACAGGACACCTCGGTGGTTA
>DATBCB010000047.1:0-8373 GCA_036270675.1 Acidobacteriaceae bacterium
CTTTCCGAGGTGGTAGACCACTCCGTGTTCGCGTGGACTGATGACGGGTGGCGCCCGCCAACGTTGGGCGCCAGCGTTATTTACGAATTGCATGTTGGCACGTTTACCCCTCAAGGGACGCTGGACGCCGCGATTGGGCGGCTGGAGTCTCTGCGCGAGTTGGGCGTCAGCCATGTGAGCCTGATGCCGCTGGCGGCAGCGGAGGGCGATCGGGGCTGGGGCTATGACGGCGTCGCACTCTACGCTCCACTGGAGGCGTATGGCGGTCCCGACGCGGTGAAGCGCTTTGTGGATGCGGCTCATCGTCATGGGCTCCCTGTGCTGATCGACGTGGTCTACAACCACTTCGGCCCGAGCGGAAATTACACGGGCAAATTCGGGCCGTACATCACCGACCATCACACGACGCCCTGGGGCGGCGCAGTGAACTTCGAAGATGCCGGCTCGGCCGAGGTGCGCGAATTCTTCATTGAGAACGCAGTGATGTGGTTGCGCGACTATCACTTCGATGGTCTGCGCATCGATGCGGTGCATGCGTTTATCGATCGCTCGGCAAAGCATTTTCTGGAGCAGCTTGAAGAAGCGGTGCGCGTGCTGGAAAACCACACCGGCAAGCACTATGCGGTCATTGCAGAGAGCGACTTGAACGATCCGCGGCTGGTGAGGGCGCGGGAGGCTGGCGGCTATGGGCTGGATGCCCAGTGGAGCGATGATTTTCATCACGCGCTGTGGACGGTGCTCACCGGCGAGACCACCGGCTATTACCAGGACTTTGGCAGCATGGCTGACCTCGCGAAGGCGATCCGGGGGGCATTTGTATATCAGGGGCAGTATTCGCACTATCGCAAACGTAACCATGGCAGGCCGGTAGGCCCGCTGGCGGCGGATCGCTTCCTTGGATACATCCAGAACCATGACCAGGTGGGCAATCGTGCGCAGGGCGAGCGGCTGAGCCGTGTGGTTGATAACGGACGCGCGAAGATCGCGGCGGCGATGGTGCTGCTGGGCCCGTTTGTGCCCATGCTGTTTGCCGGGGAGGAGTTCGCGGCGTCTACTCCGTTCCAATATTTCACTGACTTCCAGGACAAAGAGCTGGGGCGGCTGGTGTCGGAGGGTCGGCGGAAGGAGTTCGTGGCCTTTGGCTGGTCGCCGGAGGAGGTGCCCGATCCGCAGGCGGAGGAGACGTTTCTGCGATCGAAGCTGCAATGGGAGGAGCGCGAGCAGGGAGTGCACGCCGAGATGCTGGACTGGTATCGCCGTCTGATTCGCCTGCGGCGCGAGGAGACCGCCTTGACCTGCGCCGACTTAGCAGAGGTGCGGGTGAGCTTCGATGAAAAGCAGAAGTGGCTTTGGATGAAGCGTGGTTCGATCGAAGTGGTTTTCAATGCAGCAACATCCGAGGTAAGGCTGTCGGTCGAACAACGCTATGAGGCCCTGCTGGTCTCGGTGCCTGAGGTTGTGTGTGGGCAGGATGGTTTGCTGCTTCCGGCAGCCAGCGTGGCGATATTGCGCAATTCAGATATGTCACCAAAACGTTAACGAACAACGTGAACCCGCAGAGTATCTGCTCTCACGGGCCATCTTATGCAGCCGGTTGTGCATTCCTACCAATGTCCCCGCGGCTGGCTCCCGAGGGGATGGCCCGGGGGGGAGTTGCTTTGCGGAAGCTACCGGCAATACTGGATGAGATGGTAGCTGGGGGAGTGTCCCCAGCTACCATCCTGCACGAGACCATCGAGACGGTGACCGGCGGTATGGTCATGCTCGACCTCGAAGGCAGAATCCAGTACGCGAATCGAGCGTATGGCGAGATGTCCGGTTACCCCCACGCGGAGCTGCTCAACCGGAGCTTTCTATCGCTCGAACACCCTGAGGAATTGGCGGATGTAAGCGAACAGCTCTCCCGGCTGCTGCGCGGGGAACGGGAGAGCCTGCGCTCGGAAGCGCGTCATCTTCGCGAGGATGGCTCCACGTTATGGGTGCACATCAGCGCCTCGCTACTGCGCGACACGAAGGGCGATCCGCACGCAGCGATCGCGGTTATCGAAGACATGACGTCTCAGCACAGGACGGAAGACGCTCTGGAGGAGGCGCGGGCGGAGCAGTTGCAGTTGATGGAAGCCATCCCGGAGATGGTGTGGGTGGCTAGCCCGGCAGGGGAACCGGAGTACGTGAACGAACGCTGGCGTGCCTTCACCGGTGCCGAACCCGGCGACGAACCCTTCGGCGGTCTGGAATTGATTCATCCCGAGGACCGGGAACGAACCGCGGAGGTCTTCGTTGGTGCGCTGCGCACCAGGGCCCCGTACGAGGTGGAGCATCGCATGCGGCGCTCCGATGGCAGCTACCGCTGGGTGCTGGCGCGGGCCCAGCCGCTGATTGACGCGCTGGGCAAGGTCGCGCACTGGTTTGGCGCGTCCACCGACATACAGGAGCGCAAGACTGCGGAGGGGGTGCTGCGGCGGACCGAGCAGCTGGCCGCAGCAGGACGGTTGGCCGCCACGGTGGCCCACGAGATCAACAACCCGCTCGAGGCAGTGGCCAACCTGCTCTATCTGGCATCGCAAGAAGAGCGTTTGCCGGCTGCCTCCAAGCGCTATCTGCGGATGGCCAACGAGGAGCTGCGCCGGGTGAGCCACATCGTGAGCCAGACTCTAAGCTTCTATCGCGAGTCCGGCGTGGAACAGTCCATCGATTTGAGCGCACTGGTGAACGATGTGCTGTCGCTCTACCAGCGCAAGCTGGATGCGCGGCAGATCCGGGTGGTGCGCAGCATGGAGAGCGTCACGGTGGAGGGCATCGCGGGCGAGCTGCGCCAAGTCATGGCCAACCTGCTGTCGAATGCGCTGGATGCGATGGAGCCGAACGGTGTGCTGGCAATCGAGGTGCGGCCGGAGAACGATGAGGTGCGGGTCACGATCTCCGATACCGGCCCGGGGATAGCCACGCCATTGCTCGGCCATATCTTCGAGCCGTTCTTCACCACGAAGAAGGACGCTGGAACAGGACTGGGGCTGTGGGTGTCCAAGGGAATCGTCGAGAAGCATCATGGGCGGCTGGAAGTGGTGAGCAGCCAGAAAGACGAAGACCACGGCACCGCCTTTGTGATCACGCTGCCGCGGCCAGCGGCGATGCTGCGGTCCGCTTAGTTCGGTTCGCGGAGGCTTGGTTGAGCGGCGCTATCCGTTTTCGCAATTACTCTGGCCTGACTTGCAGCAGTTATGTGCAGCTTTTCTTAACGGAAAAGCTGCGTCGAGAGTAATTCCACCGGATTAAGCCCATTGTGAAAACGGGGTACGCGCCGGATTGAACGATAGATACTGCAGGTCCCTTCGACAAGCTCAGGGCAGGCTCTTCGCTCCACCTTTGGTTACGCTCAGGATGACAAGCGTGGTAGCGGCAGCACCTAAGCGGGAGCGATTGCGGCGTGGCCGTCGAGGGCGGCGAAGAAGCTGTCGCGCCAGTGCAGTATGTCGTGACGGCGCACCCAGGCGCGCATCCTCATCATGCGACGGCGCTGTTCCTGTGGCTCCATGGCCAGCGCGCGGTTCAGGGCATCGGCGACGCCGAGCTCGTCGTAGGGATTCACCAGCAGCGCACCGCGATGCAGCTCCGGAGCGGCGCCTGCGAACTCGCTCAGGATGAGTACGCCATCGTTCTCCGTGCGCGCGGCGCAGTATTCCTTGGAGACCAGGTTCATGCCATCCTTCAGCGGCGTGATGAGGGCGAGGCTGGCCGCTCGATAGAGGGCCAGCAACTCCTTACGTGGCAGCGAACGATGAACATAGTGGATGGGGACCCACCCGGGCTGACTGTACTCGCCGTTGATGTGCGCGACAAGCTGCTCGATTTCGTGCATCAGGCGACGGTAGCTGTTGATGCTTTCCCGGCTGGGCACAACCACCTGATACAGCGAGACACGGCCGCGCATCCCGGGATAGTCGCGGAGAAAGCGGGCAAAGGCACGCAGCCGCTCCGGGATTCCCTTGGTGTAGTCGAGCCGGTCGACACCGATGGCGATGCGCACGCCATTGAGCTGGCGGCGTATCTCGAAGGCGCGCCGCCCCACCTCCGGGCTGGCTGCTCCGTCGGCGAACTGCGCAAAATCGATGCTGATGGGAAATGCCTGGATGCGGGATTGGCGCGAGCGGTAGGTGACCAGGCGATAATCGTGCTCGCGCTCGACTTCCACACCGGGAAGAAAGGTCCGGATGCAGGCCACCAGGTTGCGCTCGTCGCGCGGAGTCTGCACGCCCAGCACATCGTGCTCGAGCAGGCTTTCCAGGATGATGCGGCGCCAGGGAAGCTTCTCGAAGATGTCCGGCGCGGGGAACGGGATGTGCATGAAAAAAGCGAGCGTGCAGTCCGGCCGCTTCTGACGAATCTGCCTGCCTACATCCATCAGTTGATAATCCTGGATCCAGATCACGTCATTGAGCTGGGACGCCCTGAGCGATGCGGTGGCAAAGCGCTGATTTACGCGCCGGTAGAACTCCCAGTAACGCGGCGCGAAGTTGCAGCGGGATTGAAGGTCGTGGAAGAGCGGCCACAGGATTTCGTTCGAGAAGCCCTCGTAGAAGTTGATCTGCTCCTCGCCCGAAAGGAAGACGGGAAGATAGCGCACGGAGGTGCCGCGGGTCGCAGTGGCGAGCACCTTGCGCACCTCGGCATCATCGGCTTCGCCGCCACTGGCGGTACCCGTGCTGCCGACCCAGGTCCCGCCGTATTCGGAGAGGATCGGGTTCAGGGCGCTGACCAGTCCTCCGCTTGAGGGAGCAGCCGTAAGCTGTCCAGCTTCATCTTTCTTGATGGAGACCGGCAAACGGTTCGAGACCACGAGGAGGCGTTTTTGTGGCGTGCCGGCGGAGCTACGGCTGCCGGGCTGAGCCATCATGCGAAGACTCTTTCCGCGGCTCGGATCCAGGCATCCAGGAAGGCGAGCAGGTCCTGGGGCGGCTGGAGCCAGTACGCGGCCTGGCTGGGGCGCGGCTCGGAGCGGACCAGCAGAGTGAGCGCGCGTCCGCGCAGAACGGCGAAGGCGTCCTCGTCCGTCGTGTCGTCGCCGAGGTAGGCCGCGGCGGCCGTAGGAAACTGCGTCAACATGTGCAGGGCGGCATGGCCTTTGTTCAGAGTATCCGAGCGCATCTCTACGCCACCATCAAAGACGAGCAATTGCAAGCCGGCGCGCTTACCGGCGGCCTCGTAGGTCTCGCGGGCGATCTGCTCCACCTTCTCTGCGATATCCGGCGGCAGACCGCGCCAGTGAGCGGCAAGGCTCGCGGGTTTTCGCTCGATCCGCGCGCCGAGACCGGCCTGCTGGAGGGCCTTATCCAGCCTATCGAGCACAGCCTGCTGTGCGGGCGCGAGATTGGCGCAGGTATAGACGCCGCCGGGGGTGAGGTGCTCGCGGCCATGCGAGCCCCATATCTCGACGGGGTGCTGCATGGGGAGGAGCGATGCAAGCTCGCGCGCCGAACGGCCGGTAACCAGGGAGAGATGGACCGAGGGCAAGGTGCTCAGGCGATCCAGCCGATCGGCAACCCCGGGCCATGGCAACGCCTGCATGCGATCCTCATGGAATGGAGCGAGAGTGCCGTCGTAATCCAGCATCAGCAGCGATGGCCCGCGTCCGACCTGGGCCAGCGACTCCGAGGCAGAGTTCCAATGAGGAGGAGCAACGAGCATGGTGTTCACCTGCATTGGATGCGCGTGTCGCACATTCGCTGCGAGCTTGAATTAGCAAGAACGTAGCCTTCACTCGAACATAAGAGGGAAAGCTGTTGCTAAGATACTTCTGGGGAGATTTTGCTCCACTCTCTCCACAGTTACAAATACACCGTACCCAGAGGCCCCCAAAATGACACGACACGAGATGATAGTCGCGCTGGACCAGGAGATTCAGCGGCTGGAAACAGCTCGCACTTTGTTATACAACTCACGCGATGTAGCTGCCGCCATTTCAGTGAGAAACGGCTACGCGAAACCGGCCGGGAGGCGGCAGATCAGTCCGGAAGGGCGCAGACGCATCATCGAGGCGCAGCGCCGGCGCTGGGCCAAGCAGAAGAAAGAGAACGGCGCGAAGGGCAAATAGCCCCAGCCTAGGTTGCGTTTGAGTCAGTGGAACGATCGTCAGCGGAACAACCAATGACAGACGCCGTGCTGCGCGTCAAGCTGCTGGAACCTGAAGCGAAGGCACCTACCGTGGCCCATCCGGGCAGCGATCTGGGCTTCGACGTGTACGCATTGGAAGACGCTGTGCTGGAGCCGGGCGTGATGACGCGGGTGCGTACCGGTATCGCGGTCGAAGGGCCGGAAGGCTACGGCTTCGTACTGGGCGATCGCTCGTCGATGGCGGCGCGCGGCGTCACGTATGCGGGCGGACGCATCGACGCAGGTTATCGCGGCGAGATCCTGGTCTGCCTGGTGAATGTCAATCAGCCTGTTTACAGGCTGGTGGAGGACCGCGACTCATCGGGCGCGCTGCGCGGCGTGACTTTAGCAAAGAGCGATGTGACCGTACGTCTGCACAAGGGAGATAAGATCGTGCAGATGACGCCCCTGCGCGCCTCCACACAATGGCCGGTGGTTGTGGTGGAAAGCCTGGCAGAGAGCAGGCGGGGAGAACGCGGCTTTGGATCGAGCGGGCGTTGAGATCTGGCGAATCAGGAAAGAGAACGATGGCGGTAGCAGGAAGTCAGGCGCAGGAGCTGAAGCAGCGCATCGAGAACCGTACGGCGCGCGTGGGCATCATCGGACTGGGATATGTGGGGCTGCCGCTGGCACTGCTCTTCAGCGAAGAGCGCTTTCGCGTGACCGGCTTCGATATCGACGAAGCCAAGGTAAAGACGTTGAACGGCGGCGGATCCTATATCGTCCGCATTCCTCCCACAGAGATTGCGCGGGCACAGACGACGGGTTTCGAAGCGACCAGCGATTACGATCGCCTGCGCGAGATGGACGTGGTGCTGATCTGCGTTCCCACGCCGCTGAATGAATATCATGAGCCGGATCTGAGCTATATCACCGACACCGTCAAGGCACTGGCTCCGCGCTTGCGTGCGGGACAACTGATCGTGCTGGAGAGTACGACCTATCCGGGTACGACAGAAGAAGTGGTTGTTCCGCTGCTCGAGGAGGGCAACGGAACGGGCTTGCGCGTGGTGCGCAGCGCGGACGGGCAGGGCGATGTTCACGTGGCCTTCTCGCCCGAGCGGGAGGACCCCGGCAACGATACGGTCGCGCGGCGGGACATTCCGAAGGTAGTCGGCGGCGTGGATCCGATAGCGACGCAGATTGGCTCCGCGCTTTACGGCACCATCTTCAATCGCACCGTGCCGGTGAGCAAGCCGGCGGTGGCGGAGATGACCAAGCTGCTGGAGAACATCTACCGCTCGGTGAATATCGCACTGGTGAACGAGCTGAAGCAGCTCTGCGCGCGCATGGACATCGATATCTTCGAGGTGATTGAAGCAGCGAAGACCAAGCCGTTCGGCTTTCAGCCGTTCTATCCCGGACCGGGACTGGGGGGCCACTGCATTCCCATCGATCCCTTCTATCTCTCATGGAAGGCGAAGCAATACGACTTTCGAACTCGATTCATTGAGCTGGCCGGGGAGATCAATGGCCGGATGCCGTATTACGTGGTGGATGAAACAGCGGCCGCGCTGAATGAACATCGTAAGCCGCTGAAGGGCTCGCGGGTGCTGGTGCTGGGCATGGCCTACAAGCGCGACATTGACGATCTGCGAGAGTCGCCGTCGCTGACCATCATTGAGCTGCTGCAACGGCGCGGTGCATTGGTGGACTACAACGATCCATTCTTCCCGACCGTTGGCCGCGGCCGGCACTACGACCTGCACATGCGCAGCACGTCGCTGGATAAGATCGGCGAATATGATTGCGTGCTCATCGTGACCGACCACTCCAGCTATGATGTGGGGGCGATTGTGCGGGACGCGCAACTGGTGGTGGACACGCGCAATGCAACGCGGGGGATCGATTCGCCGAAGATTGTTCGCTGCTGAGCTTTGCGATTTGGATTCCAAGTTTTTTGAAGGCGAAGTGCGAGATCCCTCCACTTCGCCGATCGCTCTCCGAGCGATGGCTCCGGTCGGGATGACGAATCAGGGATGGTTACGAAAACGTTTGGCGGGTGAAGCTACTTTGATGATTTCCTGCTGACGGCAGCGATCGCCTTTTCGGTGAGCTGCTGTTTTGTCTTCGGCATCTCGGCCCAGGGATCATCGGCGAGACGTTTCCGCCACTCGTCAAAGTTCGCGACCAGGCAGCGTGGCGGAGCCTCTGTCTTGAGCTCACTCCAGGCCATGGGCACGGAGACCGGAACCCCACTCCGGCTGCGCGGCGAATAGGGCG